>JAFVMP010000219.1 GCA_017506845.1 Campylobacter sp. | reverse complement strand
GCTCACTTCAAAGATCATACTACAAATTATACGCTAGATTGTAAATAATTTAAGTCAAATTTAAATTTGGCTTAAATATTTATATATAATTTTCTTATAATAATTAATCTATCTATTTTAAGTTTTTATAAATTAAATCTTGGGTAGAATACTAGACAATAAATTTTATACTAAGGATGAGTTATGTTTAAACATATGAAGTTATCCATAAAATTAGCAATCGCTGGTTTTGTATTTAGCGGACTTATTGTTGCCATGGTAGTAAGCGTAGCTACATACCAATCAACCAATAGAGCTGAAGATACAGCTATAGCCTATATGGAATCTAGTTCACTATCTCATGCTGACTTAATAGCTGCTGAGTTTAATAAACTTGCTGACGATTTGCATGCATATGCTAATGTTATGGAAGCAGGTCTTATAACAGGCACTCCAATGCCTATAGAGGCAATTGGCTCGCTACTTAATGCAACGCTTAAAGATACTAAGCTATCTGCTGGCGTATTCTTTTATAGCGTTGATGATAGCATCTACGCTAAAAATCCAAACTCAAACGATCCTAGATATACACAAGCTGGGGATCTAGCTATGTATGTAAATATACATGGTAGATTTGAGCGTTTAGAAGATGACTATAAAACCAAAGATTACTTTATCAATGGTCTTGATAAGCCTACTATCACAGAGCCATACAAAGATCATATAGAAGGCAAGGTAATGACTATGGCCTCTATCACATTCCCTGTTAAATACAATGGCAAAACTATAGGTATAATAGGTACTGATTTAGATCTTGATGATTTTTTTGTAAATAGATTAAAAGAGGTTAAACTATATGATACTGATACAAGCTTTTTAACATCAAACAAAGGTATTATGGTAGCCAATGCAAATCCGGCCAATAGAGGCAAAGCAATAGCTCAAGTAAATCCAAATTTGGCTCAATTAATGCCAGTTTTAACAGATCCAAACCATAATTATGCAAGAGTTGCAGGCTTTAGTAAAAATTTAAATCAAGATGCCTACATCATGCTATCAAAAATCAATATAAATTATGTAGATGAGAATTGGGGTCTTGCTACGCTTGTACCAAGTGATGAGATATTTGCTCAAGTTAAATCAGCTAGAAATAGCCTTATAATTTTAGGTATATTTGTAGCTGTACTTGGTGGATTTGGTCTATTCTTTGCGACTAAGCTGCTAGTTCGCAGAATTGAAGAGATTAGAAATTCGCTTCTTGAGTTCTTTGACTTCTTAAATCACAAAAGAAATGATGCTCACCTAGCAGTAATCACTCAATATGATGAGATAGGCAATATGGCAAAAGCTATAAATGATAATATCATCTCTATTAAATCAAATTTAGAAAAAGACTCCAAAGCAGTTGAAGAAGCACTTCAAAAAGTTCATGATGTAGAAAATGGCAATCTAACTGCTAGAATAAAATTAAACCCAGTATCGCCTGAGCTTTTAAGGCTTAAAAACGTCCTAAACCATATGCTTGATGTATTAGAACAAAAAGTAGGTAGTGATATTAATGCTATTCAAGGTGTATTTGATAAGTTTAAACAGCTTGACTTTACTAGTAGAATTGGTAATCCAAAAGGTGAAGTAGAGATTGTTATTAATCTTTTAGGTGATGAAGTAACTAAGATGTTAAAAGGCAATCTAGACCAAGCAAATGACTTACAAAGTAGAGCCGATCAATTAAAAAGCTTTGTAGCAAATTTAAATGAAGGTGCAAAATCTCAAAGCGAATCCTTGCAAGAGAGTGCTGCAGCAGTTGAAGAGATGAGTAGCTCAATGAACTCTATTAATGATAGAGCAACAGAGGTAATCAAACAAAGCGAAGATATCAAAAATATTATTACAATAATTAGAGATATTGCAGACCAAACAAATCTACTAGCGCTAAATGCAGCCATAGAAGCAGCTCGTGCTGGTGAGCATGGTAGAGGATTTGCAGTTGTAGCTGATGAGGTGCGAAAACTAGCTGAACGCACTCAAAAATCTCTAGGAGAAATAGAGGCAAATGTAAATATACTAAGCCAAAGTATCAATGAGATGAGTCAAAGCATTAGCGAACAAACAGTAGCTATCAATCAAATAAATGAAGCCGTAGTAAATGTAGATTCTCTAACTAGACAAAATACTCAAATTGCTCAAGATAGTGATAAGATAGCCAATGAAGTTGATATGATTGCTAGCGCAATAGTACAAGAAGCTAAGAAGAAGAAATTTTAAATTTAGCTTTTTATATTGTAACAACTCTTACTATTAAAAGTTGTGCTATTAAAGCCCCCGCTTATTGTGGGGCGCTCTCATTAAATCAACCACAATATATATTTTCACTCTAACCTCCCCAAACCCCACAAACATAATTACACCCCCATAACATTTTAATATCTCACCCAATCTAATCTAAATTCCACTCTAAAAATTATAAAATCACTTAGCCTAAATCTACAATATCTAATCTAAATTTAATAAATTTCTCAAATTTATTAAAAAATTTGCAATATTTTCTTCAAATTTATCAAAATCCCCCCCCCCATATAAACTTTTTAATATTTGGTTCGATATAATAAAAACACCCCCTAAATGGATTTAAGTTTTATAGGGAAATCTTAACACAAAGGAAAAGTTATGAGCTTTAGAATAAATACTAACATCGCAGCGATGAATGCTCACGCAAACTCACTAATTACAGATAGAGAACTTACTAGCTCTCTTGGTCGCCTAAGTTCAGGTCTTAGAATTCAAACAGCAGCTGATGATGCATCAGGTCTTGTTATTGCTGATTCACTAAAAAGCCAAGCTAACTCTTTAGGTCAAGCAATTGCAAATGGTAATGATGCAATTGGTATTGTTCAAACTGCAGATAAAGCTATGGATGAACAGATTAAAATACTTGATACTATTAAAACTAAAGCTATCCAAGCAGCACAAGATGGTCAAAATGCTGATTCTAGAAGAGCACTTCAAAATGATATTAGCAGACTACTAGAAGAACTAGATATGATAGCTACTACTACAAGCTTTAATGG
>JAFVMP010000218.1 GCA_017506845.1 Campylobacter sp. | reverse complement strand
TTATTGCTGGACATGATAAACTAGATAGCACTAGTGCAAATGTAGATTTTACTCCAGTGGCTCCAAATTTAAATCCAAATAGAAAATTAAAAATAGCTGTAATTAAAAACTATGTTGATGAAGCAAGCGCTCCAGTTAAAGATACATTAAATTTAACCATAGAGAAGTTAAAAAATGCCGGTCATGAAATTTGCTATAAAGAGTTAGCTAATTCTAAATATGATATTGCTGCATATTATATCATTGCTACAGCTGAAGCTAGTGCAAATTTAAGTCGTTATGATGGCGTAAGATATGGCAATAGAGCTAGTGCTGATTCTCTTGGTGCGATGTATGCTAATACTAGAGGAGAGGGTTTTGGTGCAGAGGTTCAGCGTAGAATGCTTCTTGGGACATTTGTTTTAAGTAGCGGATATTATGATGCTTATTATATCAAAGCACAAAAGGCAAGAGCATTTATCAAGCATGAATATGATGAGATTTTAAATGAAGTTGATATAATCTTAATGCCAGTAGCTCCATCGGTAGCATATAAATTTGGCGAACTAAAAGACCCGCTAAGTGCGTATCTAAGTGATATTTATACAATTGGAGTAAATTTAGCAGGCCTTCCAGCTATTACAGTTCCAGTTGCAAATGATGAAAATGGACTAAATATCTCAGCTCAATTAATTGGTGGTGCGTGGCAAGAGCAGACAGTTTTAGACGCAGCTTTAAGCTTAGAGAATATAATAAAAGGAAAATAGTATGAAAATTGTAAAAAGAGCTTTGACTTTTGAAGATGTTTTATTGGTACCTCAATACTCTGAAATTTTGCCAAAACAAGTTGATATTAGATCTAAATTTAGCAAAAATATTGAGTTAAATATCCCTATAATTTCAGCTGCGATGGATACTGTAACTGAACATAGAACAGCAATTATGATGGCAAGACTTGGCGGTATTGGTGTAATTCATAAAAATATGGATTTAGAATCTCAAGTAAAAGAGGTTAAAAAAGTTAAAAAAAGCGAAAGCGGTGTAATTATGGATCCAATCTCGATTACTGCTGAAGCTAGTATTAAAGATGCTTTAGAATTAATGAGCGATTATAGAATTTCAGGCGTTCCTGTAGTTGATAGCAATAATATATTGATTGGAATTTTAACCAACCGTGATCTAAGATTTGAAAATGATTATAGTAAAAAAGTTAGTGAAGTAATGACAAAAACTCCATTAATCACAGCACAATCAGGATGCACTTTAGATGATGCACAAAAGATATTTTCTACCAATAAAGTAGAAAAGTTACCAATTGTAGATGCTAATGGAAAGCTAGAAGGTCTTATTACAATTAAAGATCTTAAAAAACGCAAAGAGTATCCAAATGCTAATAAAGATAAATTTGGCCGTCTTAGAGTCGCTGCAGCAATTGGCGTTGGTCAAATAGATAGAGCTAAAGCTTTAGCTGAAGCTGGTGTAGATGCTTTGGTAATGGATTCAGCTCATGGTCATAGTAAGGGAATTATTGATACTCTAAAAGAGATTAAATCTCAAATAACTGGAGTAGATATTATAGTAGGTAATGTAGCAAATCCTAAAGCCGTAATAGATCTAATCAAAGCCGGAGCTGATGGTGTAAAAGTTGGTATTGGCCCAGGATCTATATGTACTACTAGAATTGTAGCTGGTGTAGGTGTTCCACAGATTACAGCTATTAGCGATTGTGCTGAAGCTGCTAAGGAATTTAATGTGCCTATTATAGCTGATGGCGGTATTAAATATAGCGGTGATTTTGCAAAAGCATTAGCAGCTGGTGCTAGCTGTATAATGGTAGGAAGCTTGCTTGCAGGATGTGATGAGAGTCCAGGCGAGTTAGTAACATTCCAAGGCCGTCAATATAAAAGTTATAGAGGCATGGGAAGTATCGGTGCGATGACTAGAGGAAGTAGTGATAGATATTTTCAAGAAGGAACAGCTCAAGATAAGCTAGTACCAGAAGGTATAGAGGGTCGTGTGCCATATGCTGGTACAATTCGCGATGTGATTCATCAATTAATTGGGGGACTTAGAAGCTCTATGGGGTATTGTGGTAGTCAAGATATTAAAACCTTCCAAGATAAAGCCGAGTTTGTAGAGATAACAAGTGCAGGATTAAAAGAGAGTCACGCACATGATGTTATAATAACTCAAGAAGCACCAAATTATAGAGTTAATTAGTGGAAATTTATAACGCTGTAGAGCATTTTGATGAGCCATTGCATTTAGAGAGCGGGCGGATTTTAAGCGAATTTGACTTAGCTTATGAGTGCTATGGCAAACTAAATGAGAATAAAAGCAATGCTATAGTCGTATGCCATGCGCTCACTGGTTCAGCTCATGCTGCTGGAATTTATCCAGGCGATAGAAAAGCTGGCTGGTGGGATGGTATAATAGGTGATGGCAAGGCAATTGATACTACTAAATATTTTGTTATTTGTGTAAATATTTTAGGAAGTTCATTTGGCTCTACTAATCCTTTGAGTATCGAGCCAAGTACTAAAAAAGAGTATAGACTACGATTCCCTGTTCTTGTAATTAGCGATGTTGTTAGGGCGCAAATGAGGCTATTTGATAGGCTCGGAATTAAAGAAGCATATGCAGTAGTAGGTGGTAGCCTTGGGGGAATGCAAGCGCTTTGTTTTGCTATAGAGTTTCCAAATTTTGCCAAAAGAGTTGTAATGCTAGCTACTACATATGCTACTAAGGCGTGGGCAATTGCATTTAATAAAATCGCTATTGAAGGCATAGTAAAAGACCCAAATTTTAAAGGCGGCTACTATGATAAAGATGATATAGCAGCAAATGGCCTAACAGGTATGGCACTTGGTAGAATGGCTGGACATATTAGCTTTCTTAGCCCTAGTACAATGGATAAGAAATTTGGTAGAAAATATGTCGAAACTGATGGTCTTTATGAGCTTTTAGGGCGATTTGAAGTAGATAGATATATGGAGTATAATGGCAATAATTTTCCAAAAAGATTTGATCCATTATCATATCTATATGTTGTAAAGATGATGAATAACTTTGATTGCACAAGACATTATGGCTCTCTTAATGAGGCTTTAATGCTTACTAAAGCTAGATTGACATTTATTGCATTTAGTGGAGATATTTTATTTCCACCAAATTTGATGCTAGAGATGCATGAGGCATTAATACAAATAGGTCAAGGCCATAGAAGTGAGTATATATGTATTGATAGCGATTATGGACATGATGCATTCTTAGTTGAGATAGAAAAGATAGAAGATTATATTAAAAAGGCATTAGATGAGTGAGAGTTTTGAAAATAAAATAGATAAAATTGAGAAGCTTTTAGAGAGTTTAAATAATGAGAATTTAGCGCTTAGCGATAGCATAAAACTATATAAAGATGGATTAAAATTAGTAAATGAAGCTAGAGATATGCTAGAAAATGCTAAGCTAGAGATTACTCAAATAGGAGAAGATAGTGAGTAAGGTAGCAGCTTTACAGTTGCATACTTTAGCTATGAGTGATTCTAGAATCGATCATTATTTAAATTTAGCAGCTAAGGGTGGCGCTAGCGTAGTGGTGCTTGGTGAGTATGTGATAAATTCGTTTTTTAATGATATTATTAAAATGCCAAAATCTATGATAAAGCAGCAAAGCGAACAAAAACGAACTAGTTTATCAATGATGGCAAGTAAATATAATCTGACAATTATCGCTCCACTTTTACAAGTTAAAGGTAAAGAGTGTAGAAAAGTCGTAGCTAAATTTAGCCCGCAAAGTACAAAGTATGAAGAGCAAAATATTTTAATTGATTATCCGCACTGGAATGAGGCTAAGTTTTACTCTAAAAAAGATAATTTTAGCGTGATGAGTTTTAGCGTTGATAAGATTAAATTTGGGGTTGTGTTTGGGTTTGAGGCGCATTTTGATCGAATTTGGGCTGAGATTGTAGCTAAAAAGGTTGATTGTGTATTATTGCCAAGCGCTTGTACGCTAAATTCTAATGAGCGATGGAACGAGCTTTTAAAGATGAGAGCGCTTACAAATAATATATATATTATTCGTGTAAATAGACTTGGTAAAACTAAATTTGGCGAGGTTGAGAGTGAGTTTTATGGGCAAACTATGCTTATAAATCCTCACGGGGAGATCGAGAGTAGTCTAGATGCAAATGAAGGAATGCTAATGTGTGATATAGATAAAAAGCTAATTACACAAGCTCGCTCGATATGGAAATTTCGCCAAAAAGCTGAGGCGTTACTAGGATTGAATATATGAAAAAAGTTCATTTTATAGGTATTGGCGGGATTGGTATCTCAGCTATTGCTAGATTTTTAAAAGAGCGTGATTTTATAATTAGTGGTTCAGATATTGCTGATAGTGCTATTACTAAAGAGCTTAGAGCCAGCGGTATGAAAATCACCGTACCACACTGCAAAACTGCTATTGAAGATCCTGATTTTGTCGTATATAGTGCTGCAATTAAAGGTGATAATGTAGAACTTCTAGAGGCTAGAAAGCGTGGAATTGAGTGCTTATCACGCAAAGAGGCTTTGCCATTTATTTTAGAAGGTAAAAGAGTATTTGCAGTAGCTGGAGCGCATGGTAAAAGCACAACTTCAGCTATGCTTGCATCTCTTATGGAAGGTAGCGCTATAATTGGTGCTATAAGTAAAGAATTTGGCTCAAATATGAAGTATGAAGCTAGTGATAATTTGATATTTGAAGCTGATGAGAGTGATAGTAGCTTTTTAAATTCCAATCCATTTTTAGCTATTGTAACAAATGCCGAACCTGAACATATGGAGCATTATGATAATGATATTGAGAAATTTCATGCTGCTTATAAGGGCTTTTTAGAAAGGGCTAAGATTCGTATTATTAATGCTGAAGATGAGTTTTTAAGCACTATTAAGATGGATTGTATTCGCCTTGAAAGGGGTGATATAACCAATATGCAAATGGTGCTTAGAAATTATGAGCCATATACAAGTTTTCATCTTAAAGGACTTGGTAAATTTGAGGCTTGGGGTATGGGTGAGCATATTGCTATTGATGCTAGCCTTGCGATATTAGCAGCAAATTCTATGATGGGACTTGAAGAAGTTAGGGAAAATCTTAAGAAATTTAAAGGGATAAAAAAGCGATTTGATATCTTAGTAGCTAATGAGAAATTTGCCTTAATCGATGATTATGGTCATCATCCTACTGAGATTAAAGCGACTCTAAAAAGTGCTAAAGAGTATGCAAGGCTGCTTGGACTTGAGAGCATTACAGCGATATTCCAACCGCATAGATACTCAAGATTAATGGCAAATTTAGATGGATTTAAAGAGTGTTTTAACGATGTAGATGAGCTTGTAGTTTTGCCAGTATATGCAGCCGGAGAAGAGCCAAATGGAGTGGATTTAAAGAGCGAATTTAAGGGCGCTTTATTTGCTGATAGCATTAAACGAAGCGGCGATAGTATTGAATTTTTTGATAATTTTGGTGTTAAACATAGCTTAGCTAGTGGCCTTGTGATCGGCTTTGGTGCTGGAGATATTAGTTATCAATTAAGAGGCGAGAGATGAGAATTGTGCTATTTTTAGTTTTAGCAGTTGTTGTCTTAATAGTGCTAGCTATTTCTAGCCAAAGGTTAAATTGGCGCTCAAAGCTCTCTATTCTTGTAGTGTGCGTTGTATTATTTATAACTGGATTTTTATATAATGTAGATGATGAGCGACGCAGCAATGATATACAAGTACTTTTGACTGAGTTTAATACAAAAGATAGTATAGAGTGTCAAGATTACAATATTAGTAAAAAAAATTATAATTATGAATTTGGTACGCAAAGTTTTGTTGCTAAAGATAAAAGCGGTATTATAATACCGATTCAAAAATGTCTAAAGGAGAATTGATGTCAATTTTATTTGAACCAATTAAGATTGGAAATTACACAATACCAAACCGTATAGCAATGCCGCCAATGTGCGTTTATAAGGCTAGAGATTTTGGTGGATTACCTCGTTGTTTTCATAGATTGCACTATCCGGCTAGATCGCTTGGTGGAGTTGGATTTATAATAGTAGAGGCTACAGCAGTATCTCCTGAGGGTTGTATAACCAAAAACGATCTAGGCTTATGGAGTGATAATCAAATAGAAGCACACACTAAGCTAAATTATGAGATTAAAAAATATGCTTGTAAAACCACAGCTGTGCAGTTAGGCCACGCTGGAGCTAAAGGAACTTGCCCTGATATAGTAAGCCCAAGTGGTATATGCTTTAGCTTAGAGTATGATCACCCAAAAGAGCTAAATATCCAAGAGATATATGAGATTGTAACGAAATTTAAAGAAGCAGCCATTAGAGCAAAGGCTGCTGATTATGATATAGTAGAGATTCACGCAGCTCACGGATATTTAATTAGCGAGTTTTTAAGCCCACTGACAAATAAAAGAAATGATGATTTTGGTGGAAGTATTGAAAATAGAATGAGACTTTTAAGCTTGATATGTCAAGAAGTTAGCTCTATAATTCCATTTGGCGTGCGTATTAGTGCTGATGATTGGGAAGAGGGCGGTAACACCATAGAAGATAGCAAGATTATAGCTAAAAAATGTGCCGATCTTGGTGCGTGCTATATCAGCGTCTCAGCAGGTGGAGTAGTATCAAAGCCAAGCCTAGTTCCAGAGCTTAAGCCTATGT
>JAFVMP010000217.1 GCA_017506845.1 Campylobacter sp. | reverse complement strand
TTTTAGCATCTCATCAAACATATCTAAAAGTGAACTTTTTAACTCTATTTTAGCATCATCGCTATTTAAATTTGGTAACTCTTTTTTGAGTGAATTTGCAATATTTGAGATAGTTTCATCGCTAAAAGGTTCATTTTCTTTGATATGTTTCATAAAATCATCGATTTTTGGGCGGAGTTCTTCTAACGCTTTTGCAATCTCTAATTTATCTTGTTCGCTTATACCATTTTGACTATTTAGCTCAAATTTATACCCATATGCATGGCGTAGACTTAGGCTTTGTTCGCTTGAATTTTTGGAGTTCTTACTTGAATAGGCTAGCTCTTTATTATCATACATCGCAAGATTTATGGTATCGCCAGAGCTAGTTTTAAACGAGTAGTTAAACGCATTATATGAAGCGTTTGCGTAGCTGTTTGTAATCATTGAAAATCCTTAAAATTTTATAGTATATCGGTTAAAATGCGATATATTTTAAGCCAAATTTGGCTAAAATTAAGCAAAAATAGTGCCAAAATGGATAAAAAATGGATGAAAAAATAGCTAAATTTATAGATAGTCAGCATATTTTAACCCTTGGAGTAAATGGGGAAAGTGGCGCATATCTATGTAGTTGTTTTTACGCTTTTTTAAAGCCAAATTTAATTATTGTTGCTTTTGGTGATGATAGCTATCATGCTAAAGTGATTCAAAACGATAGTAGGGTTTTTATAAATATCGCCTTGCAAACAAAAATAGTTGGCAAAATCCAGGGTCTTCAAGCGAGTGGGTCTATATATCTAGTAGATAATGAAGTGGAGAAAAATGCATATATATCACGCTTTATTTATGCTAAGCTAATGAATTTAAATTTATATAAAATAGAGTTAAAGTGGCTCAAATTTACAGATAATACCTTAGGATTTGGTAAGAAAATTGAGTTAAATTTAGCTTGAATTATTGGCAACTTGCTTGATTAATTTACCTAGCGTTTTTTTACTAATTGGCTTTACAAGAAATGCAAGTACTCCAAGCTCCATTGTCCGTTGACGAAGAGTTGCATCAGTGCTAATTACGATAATTGGAATATCTTGAAGATATTTGCGACTTTTAAAATTATGTAAAAATTCAAAACCATTTAATCTTGGCATATAGATATCTAAAAGTATTAAATTTATATCAAATCGCCTCTCTAAAATTTCCATAGCCTCAAGCCCATCACTTGCTGTAGTAATACTAGAGATATATAAATTATCAGATAAAATCAGCTCTAAAAGCTTAATGCTTATTATATCATCATCAATTGCTAAAATATTCAGTTTTGTCATTGGATTAGCTCTTTTATCTGATTTTCTAAGCTAGATTTACTAATATTTGTGCTAATTAGCTGAGTAAATTGGGCTTGAATTTGTGTTGGGATTTTGCTGTTTGGTTCGATAAATAATACGACTTTACTCTCAAAATTATGCAGTTGGGAGCTATTTTTGATAATATTTAAAATTCTATTAGCATCAAAAAAGCTTGCTGCATAATCTATTAAAACCAACTTGTATGCTCTATTTTGCGTAGCCTCTTCAAGCTCATCAAATGAATCGACAGTATCTATCGTATGGCAGACTTTTGATAGTACAGCGTGATAAATTCTATTTTCCATTTTGCTCTTTTTAAATAATAAAATATCTCTTGTGCCATCTAATGCATTAAGTGGATCTTTATTGCCAATACTTGCTAAGATTTCGATAATTTGCGATTTTAAAAGCGGCTTTTGCAAGTAGTAATCAAATAGCAAGTTTGTTTTATTAATTTGCTCTTTAGAACTTGATAACATTGCAATTATCGGTGTTCGTTCGATATCCTTTTCATCTTGAGTACTAATGATATTTGTAGCAGCAATTAGCGCATTTTGTTTATCTAGTGCAATATCTGTAAAAATTGCATCATAATTATTAATTAAAGTAAGCTCATATAAGCTTTTACCATCATTTACTACATCGACACTGGTACAAATTTCTTCAAACATCTCTTTTGTTTTTTTACTCTTATCATTTGTGCCTATTAGAATTTTTAGGTCATATTTTTGAGTTGATTTTAGGCTATTTAACAAAGCATTTATTAACGAGATTAAGCTAGGACTAAAGCCGTGATTAAGATCGCTAAATTCGATATCTTTTGAATTTTTTTCATCTTTAAATTTACCAATTGCTGGGCTTAAATTTGGCTCAACTATAACTCCAAGATATTTTAAATATAAATTTATAATTTTTAAATTATCATCACTTATTCCTTCAGGAATGATTGAAACTTTTGAACCTTTAAAAAGATTTGCATAGCTTTTATCTACATTTGAGTGAAGTTTTAAGGTTAGATCTAGACTAAATTCGCTTCCAATTTTTAGCTGGCTTTTGACATTGATTTTACTATTTAGCATTTTAGCATATTGGCTAATAATACTAAGCCCAAGACCGGTTCCACCATGTGTTTTAGTTGCATTTTCATTGGTATAGAAGTTATCAAAAATCTTGCCTAAAGCATTTTGAGCAATACCAATTCCAGTATCTTTAACCATAAAGCTAAAGCTAATATTGCCATTTGTGGATTGTAATTTTTTTACATACACGGTAATTTGTCCGCCACTTTGGGTAAATTTAATAGCATTATCGATTAAATTTATAGCTATTTGTCTGATTTTGTCTTCATCGCTAAAGACAGTTACCATCAATTCTGGATCGATGTAGTAGGTTAAGGTTAAATTCTTAGCCAAAAGTCTATTAAAGTAGGAGTTGATAATCTCATCAAATAGAGTATAAAGGCTAAAATCACTCTCATAAAGCTCGACATTTCCACCTTCAATTTTTGCCATATTTATGATGTTATTAATAGCTTTTAGTAGGTTTTGGCTACTTTGTTCAATTATATCAATTAATTCTTTTTCATCTTTGCCTAGTGAGCGGCTCTTTAATAGCTCACTAAAGCCTAAAATACCATTTAATGGCGCTTTAATCTCATGAGATATATTAGTTAAAAATGCTGTTTTAGATCGGCTATCACTTTGGGCGATATTTTTTTGAGCGATTATTTTATCTAAGGCTTCATTTATAATTTTATGACCATTTTCTAAAGTTGCAGTTTGAGTAGATTCTAGCGGGTTGGTAGCCGA
>JAFVMP010000216.1 GCA_017506845.1 Campylobacter sp. | reverse complement strand
TAATGATATGATTAATCATATTACCGCCGCCGCCGCCGACACCTACAACCTTAATCTTTGCACCATAAACATTTTGTTTCTCTTCTACTGTAAAACCACTCATCACAAGCCCCTTTTTTAAAATAAATTTTTTAAATAGTTCATAAATTTAGAGACAGAATTGACCTTTTCTAGGGCAATATTCTCTTTTAAGACATCTTTGTCGCCATTATCATCAATTTTAAGATCTAGTTCCATTTTTTGCTTAGGCTGAACTTTAGGCATAACATCATCAAAATTAGCTGAATTATTACTTGGAATAGTCTGCGGGATATGCTCATCAAATTCTTTAGTTGCCACAAATGGATTTGGTCTTAATACTATCTCATCTTTGTGGCGTAGCTTTCTCTCAGAGTCTATCTCATATGGAGTAAAATATCCAGCACCATATAGACAAAGTCCAATTGCGCATGAATTTGCTGGGTCTTTAAAGACATCAATAGAACCGCTAAACTCTCTTGGTCTAGCAATTCTAACAGGCATATTATCAAATATTGCAGTAGCTAACTCTCTAAGCCCTTCTATCTTAGCCATACCACCAGTTAGCACAATACCGGCTGAAGCATACTCTTTATATCCACTCTCGCTAAGCATCTTAGCAAGTATCATTAAAGCCTCTTCAACACGCATATATATAACATTTATTATTACACTAATATCTACTTCGTGACTAGAGTTCTCATCTCCTAAATCAGGCAATACTATTAGCTCGTTACTTCTAGGCTTTAATGTGCCATATTTTATTTTTACTTCTTCAGCTACTGCTGGCGGAGTGTGAAGTACTGTAGATATATCAGTGGTTATGTTTAAACTTCCAACTGATAAAAAATCATTATATCTAATTGAATTTCCTGAGTGAATCACCATATTGCAGCTAGAACCACCTAGATCAATTAATACTGTACCTAAGGCTTTTTCATCTTCATTTAATGTAGAAATTGCCGAAGCATATCCGGATAATACAATATTATCAGCTTTTAATCCGGCTTTTTCTATCGCTTTTCGTAAATTCATAATAGCGGATTTTTGCACAGCAATGATATGAGCTTGCACCTCTAGCCTAGTACCATTCATACCAAGAGGATCTTCTATATTGTCTTGTTCATCTACTTTAAAATTATATGGTAAAGTATGCAAAATTTCATAATCGTGTGGAATTTTTACCTTATATTCAGCTGAACTAATAGCACGCTCAATCTGCTTGATTGTTACTTCTTTTTCAGGAATATTTATCACATCTTTACAATTAATATTTTTTGCATCTTTACCAGATATTGAGACTATAACTTTATCAAATTTAATTCCAGCTGTCCGTACTACGCTGCTTACGACTGATTTTATAGAATTTGAAGCTAACTCGATATTTGTGATTGAGCCCTTTTTTAGTCCTTGGGATTTGACTGTTCCCATACCGATAACTTTTATAGTATTTTCTAATGACCTTGGCTCGTGTTCTACCATCACAGCGCAAATCTGCGTAGAACCGATATCAATACCTAAAATTTTAGTTCCCACGACTACTGACCTTTGTAATATTGTTCTATCTTATATCTATGCTGAAGTGATGAGAGTAAATCATCTATTAGCTGTTCATTTTTAATATTATAAGCACTATTGCTTAATAAATTTTCATATTGCGATATATCATTAGCATTTGCTAATTTTTGATCTGTGATCTTATATATTATAGCTTTATTACCTACAATTATATAGCCATCTTTTACATTTCTTGCAAAGATTGAATTTATAAACTCACTCACTTCATTTTCATTTAATCCATCAATCTGCGGCATAGAATCCCTAGATACAAATCCAATATCTTTACCGCTAAAATTATCTAAAGCGCTCTTGGCCTTAATCTCTAGGCTATCTTTTAGCTTATTATCTATGTACTCATCTATTATCAACTCTCTAGCCTCTTCATAACTCATAGGCTTTGGTAGCTCTTTAGACTCTAGTCTAGATATTAGATATCCATCTTTATAATCCACCCTATATACAAATGGTTTTAGATAGTCGCCTACTTGCATATCTTTTAGCTCGCTAGAATCAAAGCCAAAATCTCCATCTAACACGGCCATATCAAATTCTAGCTCTACCTCACCTTTTTTAGCTTTTATATATTCACTTAGAGCTAACTTCCTAGTTTGCCTCATATCATATTCGTCTTTTACACGCTCTTTAGCAGCTTCAAAACTTAAAATTTTATCAAATCCATCTCTAAACTGCCCTTTATTTTCTTCATAATACTCTTGCAATGCAGTCAAATTTTCATCACCTATGACTTTAGGGATAAATTTACTTTTTAAATTATACTTTGTTTTGGTTAGATATCTATCTTTATTCTTTTCCCAAATTGATTTTAGCTCAACCTCATCAACTTTTATACTATTTCTATCTAGGGCAATAATCTGCGCAGATACCTTATCTTGCATAAAGTAGCTAGCTGCTAACATATCTAAATCTTTATCGCTAACATCAACTCTAATAGCACTAAAAAGTTTTTTAAGTAACAGACTATTAGCTAAATTTTGTTCATAATCTTTTGGTGAAATTCTAGCCTGTTTTAATGCATTTTCGTATTTTGTTTTATCAAATTTGCCATCAGTCAAAAAACTAGCATCACTCATTAAAGCTAAAATTATCTCTTCCTCAGAGATGCTTAACCCTAGTTCATCAGCATAACTTAACATAATATTATCTTGGATTAATCGTTGTAATACAATCTTATCAAGCCCCATTTGCTCGGCTTGTTCTTTGCTAAATTTGCCATTAGAAGCATTGATATAATACTCATACATAGTACCATATTTTTGTTGAAATTCGCCAATTGAAATATTTCTATTTCCGACTTTGGCTACTGATTTAGCACGATTGGTATTCATATCATAGGCACCCCAACCTACAAATCCAGCACCAACAAAAGCTATAGTGCTAACCCAAATCGTAACAACTAAATATTTCTTGTGTTTTTGCATCCAAGTTATCATTAAATCACCTTTTTTCTAAAGGCTTTATTTTAGCAAAAATTGCTTTTAAATTACCTTAAAATCAACATTAAAATCAAATTTTTCTTAAAGTTAATTTACCCAAAAATCAACTTACAAATCCATTTGAAAAATTTAATAGTTTGCAGCTATTTTCTAAAAGCGCTATTGATTTAGCCAAATCATGTGCAGTTCTTTCATAAAGATAAACTCCATAACCTTTGATAACTACGATATTTGTACGCTTTTCTATCATATAGCGATAAATTTCTGATGGTGCCCTTTCATACCAATCATCAAATCTTTTTGGATCATATATAAAAATATTCCCAAATTTCATATAACCAAAATAATCTTTTGGCTCAAAAAATGAATGATTTATGCTATAAGCAGTAATAAATGGTGGCATTGAGTAGCAGACATATTTTGCCTCGGCTATATTTTTGTAGATATTTAGATGGATATCAGCATCTATACTTGCATCATTCCATCTATAATCTTTTTTAGAATATAAAAGTGTCAAATCATTATCATTTAGTCCATCAAAAATCGCATCTTTTTTATTAATAACAAATTGATTATGCTCAATTCTTGCTGATATTGAGCCGTGAAAAATACCTAGAAAATTCTTTTTAAACATCGATGATGAGATTTTTTTAATCTCACTGATTGAATACTCTATATTCATAACTCTTCCTAAAATTTGCACAAAAATTACGATATTATACCAAATTATAAGGCTCTATTCATCAAATTTATGATAGAATTTTTGCTAAATTTATTAAAGGCAAACTTTTGAATTCTATCCATATTCCTGTTTTACTTAACGAAGTTGTTGAAGCTTTTAGAGATATTAATGATGGTGTTATATTAGATTGTACATTAGGCTATGGTGGTCACTCAAAGGCTTTGCTTGATACCTTGCCAAATATCAAAATAATAGCCTGCGACCAAGATGATATGGCGATCTCTTATTGCACGAATAAATTTAAAAATTATACAGATAGAATTCAAATCTACAAAAGTAACTTTAGCCAAATTTTACAAAAAATTCCACAAGAAAATATAAGAGCTATTCTAGCTGATATCGGCGTTAGCTCACTTCAATTAGATTTAAATGAACGCGGATTTGCCCTTAAAAGCGATATTCTTGATATGAGAATGGATAGCTCAAATCAGCTTGATGCAAAAACTATAGTAAATAATTATAGTCAATCTCAACTTGAAAAGATATTTTATGAATATGGCGAGCTACCAAATGCTAAGAGTATAGCTAATAAAATTATTATTGCTAGGCAAAATAAAGAAATAAGCTCAGCTAAAGAACTAGCCCAAATCATTGGCAATTCAAATTTACAAAATCGATCTGTAAGTATAGCTACTTTAGTATTTCAAGCAATTAGAATAGAGGTAAATAAAGAACTAGATGTGCTAAAAGAGTTATTAAATTCGATCCAAAACTCAGCCATAAATCACGCAAGAGTAGCAATAATAAGCTTTCACTCACTTGAAGATAGAATAATAAAAGATAAATTTAAATCTTGGCAATCAAGTTGTATATGTCCATCTGAGGCTATGCGCTGCGAGTGTGGCAATAATCACTCTATTGGCAAAATTATCACCAAAAAGCCAATCACGCCAAGCGCTCAAGAGATAAAAGCAAACTCAAGGTCAGCATGTTCAAAAATGAGAATCTTTGATATCAAGAGGCAAAGATGACTGATAAAGAAAACCTACTCCAAAAAAACACTCGTAGAGTTAAAAATGAAGAGAATTTAAGCTTTAAGAGATTAATTATTGGATATATAATTTTATTTATTATTCTTATAATTACTCTACCAAAAGTATATTTTAGTAATGAAATTTACTATACTAGCAAAGATATTGCCGAACTAAAAAGCAAGCTAAATGTACTAAAAGAAGAACATAGAATACTAAAAAGAGATTTGGAATTTATAAGATATAAAAATCAAATTATAGATAATATGAGCGACTAATGCAAAAAGTGGTTAAATTTCTAAACCACTACGACCCATCGTGGTTTGCGTTAAATTACTCAATTAAGGCAACTATATCAATCTTAATCTGCGGCTTTGCGGGGAATTTTTTTGGTGGATTTTTAGGAATGCTATATGCTGCAAATTCATCTATGATAATATTTTTCTTAGCCTCTCTTGATGGTAGCACAAAAATTAAAATTTACTACTTCTTATTATATATTATACTTGGAATTTTTGCAATTTTATTTGTAAGTACTATTTTTAAATTTAGCTGGCTATTTTGCTTTTTTACACTAATTTGGATGATGTTTGTAGGTTTTAGCACTCTTTTTAATGCAAATTTAAATAAAATACTTACAATTGTAAATGCTAC
>JAFVMP010000215.1 GCA_017506845.1 Campylobacter sp. | reverse complement strand
CTAATAGTACCAGGTGCTGCCTCTTTAGGGTTTGTAGCACCCATTAACTCTCTATTTTTTAAAACAGCATTTTCGCCCTCAAGCACCATAACTACAACTGGACCACTAGTCATAAAATCAACTAAATCATTGTAAAATGGTCTGCTAGCATGTACTTCATAAAATTTTTTAGCATCTTCTACGCTTAATTGTACTTTTTTAGCTGCTGCGATTCTAAGTCCGTTGCTTTCGAATCTATCTATAATTTTGCCAATTACGCCCTTTTTAGTTGCGTCAGGTTTGATTATTGATAGCGTTTGTTCCATATCGATCTCCTATTAATCAGGTTTTAAAAATCGTGATTATATCAAAACTAAGCTTAAAAAAATAGTAATCTTTTTTAATTATAGTTAGATTAAGCTACTACAGGGTTTGTACCATCTCTTAAGTCTGCGCCGATATCGCTTCTACTTGGTTGACCTGCAACTACATCACTCCAAACAATACATCCATCAGTTGGACAGGCGTTAGCACAGGCTGGTTCATCATTATGACCTACACATTCAACACATTTATCAGCATAAACATAATAAGTATCTTCACCAGTTGGATTATCGCCATCATCCACAATTGCACCTACTGGACACTCATCTATACAAGAACCACAACTAATGCATATATCAGTAATTTTTACTGCCATTTTATACTCCTTAAATTAAATTTAGCCCGTAGGTTATCAAATTTAAACTTATATATAACTTAATATAAAATGATAATGATTCTTATTTTAGCTCACTAAGTATATCTAAAACTGATTTTTGAAGCGCTTTATCTTTAACATCAATCTTAAAATATATTTTAGCAATTTTTAAATCACTATTTATAATATTTACACTATCACCAAATGATGTTATACGCATTCTTTTAGTATCTACACCGTTGTTTGCCAGCATTGCAAACACACTATAAGCACGCTCGATTCCTAGCCTATAATCAGTAGCATAATCGCCAAAATCATCAGCATAACCTCTAATATCCACAGCTACAGAAGCTGGAATTTTATTTATAATCATAGATACAATATTGATAAAGTTTATCACATCTGGATTATAAATTTTTGAACTTTGATGATCAAATTTAATATTTGCTGGTAAATCAATCGCCACTTGATTTTCTGCTTGATCTAGTGTAACTTTATATCTTTCATTATTTACATTTACATTTGTTGGCGTATCATTTTGTACTTGCATTGCAATACTAGGACTATCAAATTCCTTATCGCTTCTTGATGGTTTTTTAGTATCTTTTAATGAGTGAGTATCAGGAAAATCAAAAATCTTTATAAATTCAGTCTTTAATGCCTCTATTTTGGCTTTATTAATTGCTGAAATCGCATAAAGTGCAATAAAAAGCGCCAAAAGCAAAGAGAGAAAATCCGCATATGGGACAGCCCATTTCTCACCTGCTGGACACTCTTGTGCTTTTTTCTTCTTTGCCATATTCTACCTTAGTTAAATTGTGAATTTCTTGGTTCATTTTTATCTAGGAAGTTAAATAATTTTGCTTCCAAACTTCTTGGATTTGCTCCTTCAGCAATACCGATTAACGCTTCTAGGATCATCTCTTTTTCTTTTATGATGTCTTTTGCATTGTTTAGCATTTTATTACCCCACGGAGTAAAAATAGCATACGAACCCATAATACCAGTAACAGTCGCTGTAAATGCCGAAGCAATACCAGCAGCCATCGCAGCAGGATTATCAAGTAGTTGCAATGCAAGCATAAGACCCATAACCGCCCCAACTAGTCCAAATGTCGGGCAGCTCTCACCAGTTCTAATCCAATAATGCGCACACTCGTGATAATATTCTTCAGTTGTCTGAATAGATAACTCTAGATGCTCTTTGACTTCATTTATAGGTTGACCATCAACTAACATATTAAGCCCGGTTTGTAAAAATTCATCTTCAACCGCCATAGCCTTTTGTTCTAAAGACAAAATTCCATTTTTTCTAGCTAGCGTACTATACTCTACTAGCTCTGCAATCCTAGCACCCATATCTACACCAGAGCCTTTAAACACAATCTTTAGCTCTTGAAAAGTAGCCTTGATATATTTTTTGTTTGTAGCAGTCATAGATGAAAACATCGCTGTAGGTACAACAATGAGTACAGAACTAAGATGCAAAACATGCAAAGGATTACCACCTTCTAAAATATCTCCAACCGAGATACTTGTGATGGAAAAAACCATCCCTAAAATAGTAGAAATATCCATAAATACCCCATTTTAAAAATTACTTAATTATTGCATAATTTAACAAAAATTTAACTGAATTTTACCAAATTACTTTAGATTAGCCCAATTTTTTGCTATATTATAGTTCACGACCAATGGAACATTTAAATTTACAACACTGCTCATAACATTAGCCACTCGTGCTCCAAACTCCTGTGCTATATCATCACTAACTTCAAAAATCAACTCATCGTGAATTTGAAGCAACATCTTTGCATCGCCTAACATTGGGCGAATTTTAAGCATTGCAAGCTTAATAATATCTGCGGCACTGCCTTGAAATTTGGTATTTACTGCTTCTCTTTCATACATTGCAACCTGCATAGCTGAGGCATTAGAAAAATCAAAATACCTACGCCTACTAAGCAAAGTCTCTACAAATCCATCTCTTTTGGCGCTATCTTTTATACTTTGAAGATAATCTTGAACGCCACTAAATGCATTAAAATATCTAGTAATATACTCTTTAGCTGCCTTTTTGTCAATATCTAAATTGGCACTAAGTTTATTAACTCCCATACCATATATTAATCCAAAATTTATAGATTTTGCAATTGCTCTATTTTGCTCATTTGACTCACCAAAGATATTTATAGCTGATTGAGCATGAATATCTTTACCGCTTTTAAATGCCTCTACAAGTGCTACATCCTCACTAAAATGCGCTAGCAATCTAAGCTCAATTTGAGAGTAATCAAGACTTAAAAGACTATAACCATCTTTTGCTTCAAATACTGCTCTAAACGGCTTAGCATAACTTCCACGAGCTGGGATATTTTGCAAATTTGGATTTTTGCTAGCTAGCCTACCAGTTGCTGTACCAGTATGAATAAAACTGGTATAAACCCT
Organism: Campylobacter sp.; assembly: GCA_017506845.1. Taxonomy (GTDB): domain Bacteria; phylum Campylobacterota; class Campylobacteria; order Campylobacterales; family Campylobacteraceae; genus Campylobacter. The sequence continues at coordinate 1,753 of JAFVMP010000215.1, read as the reverse complement.
GCTATCAACATCCTTTTGGGCTAAATTTAAAATTGGCTCACAATATGTACTTTGTAGCTTATAAAGCTCTCTATACTCTAAGATTTTAGCGACACATGGATGAAGCTTTACTAACTCACTAAGCACACTCTCATCGGTGCTATAACCAGTTTTTGTCTTTTTTTTGCTAGGAAGCTTTAGTTCATCAAACAGCACTTCACCTAACTGTTTAGTAGAGTTTATATTAAATTTTATTCCACATAGCTCATAAATTTGAACCTTTAAGCTCTCTAACTGGATATTATTTTTATCAATTAACTCCCTAAGCTTAGATTGATTTACTTTAATTCCATTATCTTCCATATCAAGTAAAGTTAATATAAAATCAAATTCAATCTCTTTGGCAATTTTTAGCATATTAGGCTCAAGTTTCTTACAAAAACTGTTATAAAATCTAAGCGTTATCCACGCATCTTCAGCTGCATATTTTGCTGCGCTCTCTAGTTCCACACTAGCAAAGGTCTCACCCTTTTTTACAACGCTTTCAAATTTAATCGTATCATAATCATAAAGTTTTTTAGCTAGTGCATCCATTCCTACACTTGTACTTGGATTATCTAGCCATGCCATTATCATCGTATCAGCATAATTTTTCGGTGGTTTTATACCAAAATTATTTAGTATAATTTTAAAATCATATTTTAAATTCTGCCCAATTACAAAAGCTGAAAAAATCTGCTCAATTGCCCAAGCTGCCACTTTATAGCTAACCATATTAGGTACACCAAGATAGCTATGATTTATAGGAACATAATAACTCTTTTGTTCATTAAAACAAAAGCTAAATCCTACAATTTTAGCTTCTCTAGCCTCTATGCTAGTTGTTTCAGTATCAAAAGCAATTAATGTATCACTACTAATACCCCCTAAAATCCTTTCTAGCTCACACTCATCAGTAATCAAAATCGGCTCAAAACTTAGCTCCTTTACTGGCTCATCACTTCGAAGATTAGCTAAAAGGCGATTTAATGAGTACTCTTTTAGAATATCTTGTATATTTATAAGTGGATTGTGTTGAGGAAATTTGGCATTTTGTAAATCAGGTGTTTTAAGCCCATCATATAAACTTGCGAGTCTCTTAGATATAAAAGCACTCTCTTTGCCCTCAAATAATAAATTTTTAGTGCGTTCATTGCGTACTTGATTTAAATTCTCATACAAATTCTCAATAGTTCCAAATTCATCTAAAAGCTTCTTTGCGCCCTTATCTCCAATACCTTTAACTCCTGGGATATTATCAGCACTATCACCAGTTAATGCTAAAAAATCTCTAACCTGCTCAGGATATATGCCATATTTTTCATAACAACCATCTCTATCATATAACTCCTTTTTAGCTGGGCTATAAATACTTACTCTATCATTGATTAACTGATATAAATCCTTATCATGAGTTACAACTTTTATTTGTAGATCATCTTGGGGATTATTTTTTATAAAACTAGCGATGATATCATCGGCCTCATATCCTTCAACTCTTAGGCTACATAAGCCCATTCTCTCAATCATATCAATACATATTGGAAGCTGCTCTTTTAGCTCCTTTGGGGCTTCTGAGCGGTTAGCTTTATAATTTGGATCTATATCATTTCTAAAAGTTTTACCTCCGCTATCAAGGGCAAAAACAATATAATCACTATGAAATTCTTGCTTTAAATTTGCTATAAAATTTGCAAATCCATGTATCATACCACTTGGTTTGCCATCTTTATTT
>JAFVMP010000214.1 GCA_017506845.1 Campylobacter sp. | reverse complement strand
ATCATCATTTTTATCTACAAATCCATTTCCATCACTATCAAATCTAAAGAGTTGTGAATTTGAACTAAATGTTCCAACGCCTAATTTATCATTATTATCAGCTAAATCTAAAAATAATTCAGCTTTTCCAAATTTAGTATCGATTAAATTTGAGTTTGCGTAGGAGTTTAGGTAATATTCTTGCGGGATTTTACCATATTGATAATAATGTCTATTCATAAAATATCCACTATCAAATGTTGGATACTCACAATCCTCTATAGTCGCAGTGTGTTCTCTTACTTTTGATATACCTTTTATATCTGAGACACCAAATGTTGAATTGAGAAAAGAACCACTTAAGCTTAAGATACCTATTGTTTGTCTAGCGATAAACTCATCTAATGCTGCTTCTTTGGTATGTGTTTTTGTATGATATTTTTGGACTGTGTTTATATCGCCGTAAAATGATGAGTAATGATTAATATACTCTATTTTTCTACCAAATCTATCTACATTTTCATCTTGTTTCATTTGTTCTGTTTGAGCAAAATTTACTTCTATTTTTGGTAATTTTTGATTAATTTCTATTTGAAATATATTTATTGTTGATGATGATAAAGAACCAATATTCATTTTATAACCTTTCTTGTATTAAGCTTTAGACAAATTACTAGCCTAAAGTAAATTAATATGCCCTAATATCGGCAACTATAACATTATAGTTTTCATCGATATAAACTCTAAGCTCACCATTATCAAAATAATTTGTAGCACCAGATAGATCTGAAAGTATCTTATTTATCAAATTGGCATCTATAGATAAGCTTGATTGATATATAGGCTTATTACTAAGATTTGTTGTATTCATATCTGAAAACATATCTACGCCATAATCCCAAAAAAAGTTAGTCATACGGTGATATTTAGAAAAAGTTTTGTATTTATTTTTTGAGCTATTAAATTCTTGTCCCACAAAAGGAGAAGAGATCGTTATACAACCAGATGTCTCTTTTGTAGCGTTACCACCACCATCTGATACACAAAGTTTTTGAGTATTTCGACCAACCCTATGCTCATCTATATCAGCTGGAATAGAAAATCCTTGATGACTTCCACTTGCTCTTGAGCTAGTTCCATCAAGCGTAGTCCAGCCTACTTCATAGTTTATTCCACTATTATTAGCTTGTAGATAAACATTTGTATTTAAAGGTATAGCCTGTGGTGTTGATACTGTTTGAGTTCCACCAGTTACCAAGGTAAATGTTACACTAAGTTTGCCATAAGTATCAACAAATACTTTAAAATGCGGTTTTCTATAAGACGAGGTATCTAACATCAAAGGTTCAACCGAACCTCTTTGCGAATTCATTCTACTGATTAAAACAAAATCATCATCGCTAGATGGATACCCACTAAAATAAAACCAACCGCCGATGCTATTTAGGGCGTATTCAACTCTAGTATGGTACAAATCAAAATTACAATTAGCTTCATTCGTTCCATTATAATCACAACGATAATTTTCTGAAATATTTTTAATTAGAAAATTTGTTGGATCACCTTGATTTTTATTATAAGCTAAATAAAATAAAAACTGTCCTCCACTTGAAACGCTTGTAAGCTCATCTAAATTTGGATCAAACACAAACTGATCTATAGGAAGTGGAGTATAAGCACGAACTTGTGGAATTTGCTTAGATTTTAAGCTTTGCTTTTTAGTAGAAATTTGACTTAAAATCTCTTTTGGATTATTTACCTTTTCAAAGGTAAAATTATCTGCTGAAAAAAGAGCAGAAACTAAAAAAATAGTTGCTAAAGCAAATTTTTTCATAAAATCTCCTTTTATTTGAAATATAACATAGTAGATCGGCGATAAGAAAAATAACTTAATATATTTTAGTATATTTTAGTATATTTTATAATGAAGTTATTTGATTAAAACTCTAAAATTAAGCAAATTTAGAGTATAATCCATAATATTTAAACATTTGCTATTGACAATATTATTACAAAATTGGTTAAATTTTTAAAGTATAAAAGGTATAAATATGTTATTTGGTAAAATTGATTATTTAAATCTACTTCCTTTTCATGTATTTTTAAAGCGTTATCCCCTTAGCAATCAAGCTAAAAAATCAATTGAATTTAAAAAAGGAACTCCAGCTAAACTTTGCCAAGCTTTAAACAAAAGACAAATTGACGCAGCTATAATCTCAAGCATAGAAAGTAGAAATCCAAAATATAAAAAACTAAATTTAGGAATATGTTCAAAAGGTGCTGTAAAATCTGTTTTAGTGCGTAAAAATAGCAAGAAAAAACTTGATCCTGCATCCAAAAGTTCAAATATGCTCAGCAAAATCTTAAAACTAGATGGAGAGGTAATAATAGGCGATGAAGCTTTAAGACAATACCTAAAAGATGGCGGAGATAAATTTTATGATATGGGGGAGATTTGGTATCAAAAAACTGGCCTACCTTTTGTTTTTGGGCTATTTTGTTGTAATAAAAATCAAAATCTATACAAAAAAATTATTAATCAATTCTTAAAGCAAAAAATAAAGATACCAAAATACATACTAAATGAGTATGCAAAAAGTAGAAATATATCTCCAAGCCTGATTTTATGGTATCTAGAGCACATTAGTTATAGTGTGAATACCAAAGAAAAAAGAGCTTTAAAAAAATTTATTCATCTAGCAAAAAAGCATAATTTTCAACCTTAAAGTGAGTAAAATTGTAACAGTATAATTAATAATTTACTAAATTTTATCTATATTAAGCATAAATTTAAGAAAAATTAAATAAAATCCAACTACAGAAAAATTTAATAACAGGAGTTACAATGTCAGTACACGAATATATAAGCCAAACGCTTGAAAATATTAAAAAATCAAGCCCAGGTCAAACAACATTCTTGCAAGCAGCTACAGAGGTTTTACACACATTAGAACCACTTTTAACTAGAGAAAAGAAATATCTAGATCACAAAATCATAGATCGTATTGTAATGCCTGAGAGAACTACGATGTTCCGTGTAACATATATGAATGACAAAAACGAGCCTTGTTCACACTTTGGTTATCGTGTAGAGTTTAACTCTGCTCTTGGACCATACAAAGGCGGTTTAAGATTCCACCCTTCAGTATGTCTTGATATTATCAAATTTCTAGGATTTGAGCAAATCTTTAAAAACTCTTTAACAGGTCTAAATATGGGCGGCGGTAAAGGCGGCGCAAATTTTGACCCTAAAGGCAAAAGCGATGGCGAGATTATGAGATTTTGTCAAGCATTTATGAACGAACTATATAAACTAATCGGCGATGTAAAAGATGTTCCAGCTGGTGATATCGGCGTTGGCGGTAGAGAGATTGGATATATGTTTGGTCAGTATAAAAAATTAACAAACCGCTTTGATGGTTCTTTAACAGGTAAAGGACTAAACTGGGGCGGCAGCTTAGTAAGAACAGAAGCAACTGGCTATGGTTCAGTATATTTTGCTCAAGAGATGCTTAAAAAACAAAACAGCAGCCTTGAAGGCAAAAAATGCTCAATCAGTGGCGCTGGAAACGTAGCAATCTATACAGCTCAAAAACTATATCAGCTTGGCGCTCTTCCTATTACAGTTAGCGATTCAACTGGATTTATTTATGATAGTGAAGGTATCGATGTAGAGCTACTAAAACGCATTAAAGAGGTTGAGCGTAAAGGTCTTAGCGAATACGCAGCTGCTAAACCAAGTGCTAAATTTACTCCAGTTAATCAATATAAAGCTGGAACAAATGGCGTATGGAGTGTTCCTTGCGATGCAGCATTCCCAAGTGCAACTCAAAATGAGCTAAATTTAGAAGATATCAAAACACTTTATAGCAATGGTTGTAGGCTAGTTTGCGAAGGTGCAAATATGCCAAGCACACTTGAAGCAATCGACTTTATGCTAGCTCAAAAAGACTTCTTATTTGGCCCTGCTAAAGCTGCAAATGCTGGCGGTGTGGCAACTAGCGGTCTAGAAATGGCTCAAAATGCAAGTATGCAAAAATGGACATTTGATGAAGTAGATAGCAAACTTCATAGAATTATGACAAATATCTTCCACGATAGCTATGATACATCAGTTGAATTTGGCGAACCAGGCAACCTAGTTTTAGGAGCAAATATCGCTGGATTTAGAAAAGTTGCTGATGCAATGATAGATCAAGGATATGTATAATAAAACTCTCTAGCCGGCTGATGTCGGCTAGATCTACTCTACTACTCTTCTAATAATTGTAGGACTAAGCTTTACTAAAATATCATAATTAATAGTATCAAAAAACTCCGCCCATATATTTGCATCGTCCATTACACAAACTCTATCTCCCATATCAGTGGAACTAAAACTATCCATAGACATCTTGCCTAAAATTGGCTCACCATTAGCTAAATTTAACTCTCCTTTGCCATTATAACGAAACAATCCATCTCCATAGCCAAGGTCATATGTAGCAATATTCATATCATATTTAGCCGTAAATGCACCACCATAGCCCACGCTTTGACCAGCTTTTAATACTCTAGAGCTTACACGATTTGCATATAGCTTTAAAACTTTTTTTAATCCCAAACTCTCATCAAATCCAGAATATCCAAATTGCGCCATACCCGCACGCACATACTCATCACCTACATCACTAGCTCTCTCTATTGCTGCGGAGTTGTGAGAGTGAAATATAAGCTCTTTATTAAATAGCTCTTTTATCATGGACTTTGCCAACTCAAAATTATCCTTTTGCACGAAGTAATCTGCTCCATGCTCATCACTAGCTCTAAAGTGAGTAAAAGCACCTTTTAAATCCAAATTTCGCCTTTTAATAATCTCAATAGCGCTTTTAATCTGACTTACATCTATACCGTTTCTATGCATTAAAGTATCAATAGCAAGATGAATTTGAGTACCAGGCCTAATAATCTCTAAAGCTCTAATATCATTAATAGCATAGATAAACTCACTACTTTCATCTCCAATTGGCAGATGAGAAAGCACTATAATACTCTTAAATAATCCAGCTAGTTCTCTAGCTTCTATCTCGCTTTTTACGCAGGTTATCTCTATACCAAACTCTTTTGCAATTTTCCCCATTAAAAGCGCTCCATGCCCATAAGCATTATCTTTTAATACAGAAATTATTCGTTTTTTAGAACCTACTTTTTTAGCAATTTGGGCAAGATTATGCTCATAAGCACTCTTAGAGAGTAAGATCTCAGACATTAAAGCTCAAATCAAATTTTTTATAGATATGTGGCAACATCTTTCTTACTGCATAATCATATGCATAAAATTCTTTATACAATGCTTTTAGACTTGGCTCTTTACACGCATCAAAATCAAATGCTGTGCTATTGCCTTGCTTTGGTACATTTGCATCTAAAACATCAAAAAATCTGCCCCTTGCAGCTAAAAACTCTTCTATTTGCTTTTTAACTAACTCTTTATCATCGCTCATTTTTTACTCCTCTATTAATATTTTCATATTATTATTTTCTACAGCCACATATAGCACCTTTTGCCCATCAAAATTATATGTATCAGCTCTATATCTCTCATCAAAGCTCACACGATAAATATTTTTACTATCAGTACTAGGATATGGTACGATTGTAAAGTTTTTAAATTCAATTATCTTGCTTTCATTCTTACTAAATACTCTTTTTTTCATTGCCGAGAATTCGCTTAATTTCATTCCATCAAAACGGCGAAAATCACTACTATAAAAGCTTAAATATCTATCCAAATCGCTTATCGTCCAAGCATCTTTCCACGCAAAAAGTCCAGCAAAAATCACTGCAATATCTGAAGTTAAAGCTTGCGGATAGCCTTTTTCACTAATTATTACAATGGATTTATTATTTTTTACGACATCTTCAAAGGCTATTAACAGATCATTTTTCATCGCCACACAACCTCTAGTTTCTACTTCATTTTCTCTTACATCGCCCTCCATCGGATAGCCGTGAATCCAAATCCCGCTACCTGTTCTTTTGCGAAGTTTATCATATAAATTTGGATATGAAAGACTAAAGGCAACTGGCCCATAATATGTTGTTGGCGGGGTAAATCTGCGAGTAATCTCATATGCGCCTACAGGTGTTTTTAGATCACCCTCGACTAGTTTTTCGCCCATTAATCCAGTGATTATCTCATTGCTTTTTAGCACCTTAATATTACCATTTTCATATCTATTTATTGAAATTTGCTTTGCAGTTTTATCCACTGCAATAATAAGTCTATCGCTATTACTATAATATCCATATGTAAGATTTAAATCTTTTAAAGCATTATCCCAATATTCTTTACTTTGTAGATTTTTTTCTATCTTTTTTTGCACTGCTGTGATACCACCTTGAAGGTATAAGTCTTCTAATTCACCAGCAATCATACAAGCTGAAATTAGTAGCAAAATAAGCTTTTTCACTCTGTTTTTCCTTGAATTTTATAAATTTTTAAATTCCAAAATTATATCAAAATCGGTTGAAAATTAATTTAAATTCCTGTATAATTTGGCCTATT
>JAFVMP010000213.1 GCA_017506845.1 Campylobacter sp. | reverse complement strand
TTGCCGTGGGATATTTTTGCTTTCAACAAATAGCTAATAAATGCGCAGTACCTGGAGAAATTTTAGTTATACCATCACAAATGGATCAAGCTAGAATCACATTTGGAGCATATTGCGCAGTTTATGATATGGCATTTGAGATGCTAGGACTTGAACAGCTTAAAGCTTACTCAAAACTAGAAAATAAACGAGCTATAAGAATGGCAAAACTACTAAATTTCAAAACCACCAATATAGATGATAAATGCATATATTTTAAACTTAATAGAAATGATTACTATTCCATGCGAGATAGTTTAATTAGTAAATTGGGATTAGATTGATTTTATTGTAATAAGACTCAAGATAAGTTAAAAACTTTTAAAGGGGTTTTGATTTATATTAAGCCTTATTTAAATTCAAATTTACGCAAAATATATTTTATATATAAATAATTAATTTACAAGTATTAGCAAATTTAAATCTCACAGCAACTTTTAATTTTGCAAATACTCTTAAATTAGCTATAATATAGCGCTTAAAATAATAAAAATATCTAAGGCAGAGTATGAATCACGCATCTAACTTAAAACGATCAATCATAATAGTAGGTTTAGATATCATTTTTATGATGGTTTTATACCATATTTTACCATATTCTCATAGCCAAAATTTAGGCATTTGCTTGCTCTTTTTTATAGGTATTTTGTGGCTTAGTGAGGCTATACATGTTAGCCTTACAGCGCTTTTGGTGCCTATTATGTCTGTGGTTTTAGGCTTGCAAGATACTAAAAGCGCGCTTGCAACATTTGCTAATCCTATTATATTTCTCTTTTTTGGTGGGTTTGCTCTAGCTACAGCTTTACATATGCAAGGTATAGATAAGCTCATCGCTCATAAACTGCTTAAAACATCAAAAGGCAATATGAAAATCGCTGTTATCATACTATTTTGTGTTAGCGCATTTTTGTCTATGTGGATTAGCAATACAGCTACAGCGGCCATTATGCTACCTCTTGGTCTTGGGGTGCTTAGCAATATCAATGCAAACAGCGATCGCCAAACATTTGTCTTTATCTTGCTTGGTATTGCTTATAGCGCTAGTATCGGTGGATTTGCCACGCTTGTAGGCAGTCCACCAAATGTGATTGCTGCTAGTGCTTTGGGGCTTGGATTTTTAGATTGGATGAAAATTGGAGTGCCTTTTATGCTTGTTATGCTTCCTAGCTGTCTGTTTATCCTATATCTTGTCACTAAGCCAAATTTAAATATTGATTTCAAAGTGGATGAGTGCGATATATCGTGGGATTTTAATAAAATTTTAACTATAGCGATCTTTATTTTGATGGCTACAGCTTGGATATTTAGCTCCAAAATCTCTCAAATGTTAGGTGGAGTAAGCGAGATCGATGCTCTAATAGCAATGATAGGCGCGGTGCTTATAGGCCTTAGCGGAGCTGCATCGTGGCGCGATATACAAAAGCACACCGACTGGGGCGTGCTATGGCTCTTTGGTGGTGGGCTAGCTCTTGGGGCTATTATTAAGGATTCTGGCGCTAGTGAAGCGATGGCAAATACTATGGCTAATTTACTAGGGTTTGATCAAGATGGCTCTTTGAGCATATTTAGCCTGATTTTAATCATCGGAGTTTTAGCTATTTTTGTGATTATGCTTACAGAATTTACTAGCAACACAGCAAGTGCTAGCCTGCTTATACCGATATTTGCTTCGCTTAGCACTGCTTTAAATTTACCACCATCACTGCTAACGCTTGTGATCGCACTTGGTGGGAGCTGCGCTTTTATGTTACCTGTGGCTACTCCGCCTAATGCCATTGTCTTTGGCACTGGATATATAAGACAGATAGAGATGATAAGGGCTGGAGTTTGGCTTGGGCTGTTTTCTGTTGTTATGTTGATTATTTTTGGGGTTTTTATTTGGGAGTAGATTTAAATTTAAATTATCTAACCTTATAAATATAAAATCTAAATTTGAGTTTATAAAAGAAATTCGAATCTGCTATTAGCAAATTCGAATTTAAAATTAGAGTTAATAAAAGGCTCTAGGCTTACATCATACCGCCCATTCCACCCATACCGCCCATATCAGGCATTGCTGGCATAGCTGGTTTATCCTCTTTAATTTCACTTACAGTAGCCTCTGTAGTTAGTAGTAAGCTTGCTACGCTTACAGCATTTTGTAGTGCTACACGCTCTACTTTAACTGGATCTATAATTCCAGCTTCAAACATATCTACATATTCACCGCTAGCTGCGTTAAATCCGTAGTTAGCTTCTTTAGCAGTACTTACAGCATTAGCTACTACACCAGCATCAAATCCTGCATTTTCAGCGATTTGGCGAAGTGGAGCAAATAACGCTCTTTTTACAATTTGTGCACCAATTAGCTCATCGCCACTTAGGTTTAGCTCAACTTTATTTCCAGCTTTTATTATAGCAGCGCCGCCGCCAATTACAATACCCTCTTCTACTGCTGCTTTTGTAGCATTTAGTGCATCATCTACACGATCTTTTTTCTCTTTCATCTCAGTTTCAGTTGCAGCACCAACTTTAATAACTGCTACACCGCCACTTAATTTAGCTAGACGCTCTTGAAGTTTTTCTCTATCATAATCACTTGTTGTTTCAATGATTTGAGCTTTTATTTGGGTAATTCTAGCTGCGATATTGTCTTTTGCGCCTGCGCCATTTACGATTGTAGTATTATCTTTATCTATTACTACTCTATCAGCTTGACCAAGATCGCTAAGAGTTGCACTCTCAAGTGTTCTGCCTAACTCTTCGCTAATTACATCACCACCTGTTAAGATAGCGATATCTTCTAGCATAGCTTTTCTTCTATCGCCAAAACCTGGAGCTTTAACTGCTGAGATATTTAATACACCACGAAGTTTATTAACAACTAAAGTTGCTAAAGCTTCACCTTCTATATCTTCAGCGATGATTAATAGCGGTTTGCCAGTTTTTTGAATTTGCTCTAGCACTGGAAGTAGATCTTTTAAATTTGAGATTTTTTTATCAAATAACAAGATAAATGGGCTGCTTAATTCTACTTGCATTTTTTCTGGGTTTGTAATGAAATATGGACTTAGATATCCTCTATCAAACTGCATACCTTCAACTACATTTAGTTCATCATTAATTGATTTAGCCTCTTCAACTGTGATAACGCCATCTTTGCCTACTTTTTCCATAGCTTCAGCTATTAGATCACCTACACTTGTATCGCTATTTGCTGAAATGGTAGCTACTTGAGCAATCTCTTTTTTATCTTCTACTTTTTTAGCTACATTTTTTAGCTCTTCAATAACTGCAGCTGCAAATTTATCCATACCGCGTTTTACTTCAATTGGATTTGCACCTGCTGTAATATTTCTTAAACCTTCTTTAAAGATTGCATGAGCTAAAACTGTAGCTGTAGTTGTACCATCACCTGCTTCATCATTTGTTTTACTAGCTACTTCTCTTACAAGACCAGCACCCATATTCTCTATTGTGTCAGCTAGTTCAATCTCTTTAGCTACGCTTACACCATCTTTTGTGATTGTAGGTGCACCAAAGCTTTTTTGAAGAAGAACATTACGACCTCTTGGCCCCATTGTTACTTTTACTGCATCACTTAATTTTTTAACACCGTTGTATAGTCTATTTCTAGCATCATCTGCAAATATAATCTCTTTTGCCATATTTTTTTCCTTTATATTATTTTATAATTCCTAAGATATCTTCTGTATTTAGTACCAGATATTTTTTATCATTTAGCGTAATTTCACTACCGCTATATTTAGCAAATACAACTGTATCGCCCACGCTTAAGCCTTCTGCTTCTTTGCTAACTGCTACAACTTTACCTTGACTTGGTTTTTCTTTTGAAGCATTATCTGGGATAATGATACCTGAAGCTGTAGTTTTTAGCTCCTCCTCTCTCTCTACAAGCACACGCTTACCTAATGGCTCAAAATTCATCTCTATCCTTTCAAATTATGTGATTTCTTGTTAAAAATTAGCACTCTATATATTTGAGTGATGAAAATATATCATAATTTTATATATATGTCAAGAAATTAGAGCCAAATTTAAATAAAAATTATCAAAAACATTTAGTCAAATTCACTCAAGCTTTAGCAAATTAAGAGTTAAAATAGATAAATTTAATTTTATTAAGCTATATTTGAGTATAATTAAACAAAATTATTAAGGAATTTACATGAGAGTTTTATACTGGATTTTATGGAGTGTGGCTGCTATTTTAGCCATTATTTATGTTTTGCTTTTTAGTAGTGTTGGAAATAGTATTTTAAAGCCATATATAGAAAAAATTGCCTCACATAAGAGTGGTATGGATATCAAGCTTGATGAGTTTAAACTTGCTATAAGTCATCTTGATATCACTGCTAGTGTCAATAACGCCTTAAAAGCTAGAGTTTATGGAAATTATAGCCTATTTAGTCAAGCACTTGACCTTAATTATACCGCAGCTACAAGCGATTTGAGCAACCTTGGAATAGCTATAAAAGATGATATTAGCCTAAAAGG
>JAFVMP010000024.1 GCA_017506845.1 Campylobacter sp. | reverse complement strand
TCAATATCTTTTGGCATACCATCGCCATGAGCAAACATATCAGCTAGCTGTTTACATGCTGGAATATACTGAAAACCATAGCAAACCATATCATAAGCAATCGCCGCACTTTTAAAATCTCCACTCTTATAAATCTCATCAACCAGCCCTTTGCATTTTGCTGCATCATTTTGCTGTGAGCATTGAGCATAAAAATTCTCTATTTTCATCTTAATCTCTTGCTGACTTGCTGGAGCAGGGGCTGGTTTTATAGTAATTGGAGATGGGGTTTTTGGTAAACAGCCAGCTAGCGCAAATCCAACCAAAATTGGTAATACAACCCTTCTCACCCCTCTCTCCTTAGTATATAATAGGTCTGTTTACCAGCTAATTTTTCTATTACGATTTTATACTTACTAGCCCATGACTGCACAATCTCATTAAATTCATCAATAATTTCTGGAATAGTACTTTCACATTTGATTTTAAATTTATCTTCACTATTAGATAGAGCGACAAACCCATCGCTATGTTTTATTTTTTCATGTAAATTTATAATATGCTCAATCTCTTTTTCATCAAAATCAGATGCTGATAAAACTCTTTTTACCTGCTCTAAAAGCGCATCATTTACATTATATCCAAGTCCAGTTAGCACTAGTTCTAAACTCATTATCTCCCCTTAATTACTTGATTTTTGACTAATTAATACAGCCTCTATTATCTTTTTGATATCACCATCTAAAACTGCATCAGCTTGCGAGTAGGCGATATTGCTTCTATTATCTTTTACCTGTTTATATGGAAATAAAACATATGAGCGAATTTGATGACCCCAGCCCATTTCGCTTTTTTCTACTGATTGACTAGCTGCTCTTTGCTTTTCTAACTCTAGCTCATATAGTCTTGATTTTAGCATTTTTAGAGCTGTAGCTTTGTTTTTATGCTGACTTCTATCATTTTGACATTGAACTACAATTCCAGTTGGATGATGAGTTATGCGTACGGCTGATTCAGTTTTATTTACATGTTGGCCGCCTGCTCCACTGGCTCTATAATAATCATATCTTATATCTTTTTCATCGATATCAATCTCGATATCATCATCAATCTCAGGGCTTACCATTACACTTGAAAAGCTCGTATGACGCCTACCAGCACTATCAAATGGGCTGGTTCTTACTAGGCGATGAATTCCATTTTCAGCCTTTAAATAGCCATAAGCATTTTCACCTTTTACAATAAAGCTAACATCTTTTAATCCAGCCTCATCGCCCTCTTGAAAATCTAAAGTTTCAACCTTAAAGCCTTCTCTTTCACAAAATCTTAGATACATCCTATATAGCATACTAGCCCAGTCATTACTCTCAGTTCCGCCAGCTCCTGGATGAATACTTACAATAGCATTTTTGCTATCATCTTCGCTGCTTAGCATCATGGCAACTTCTAAATTTGTAATAGTCTCTTCTAACTTAACAGAGTCCTCAAATAGCGAATTTATAGTATCTAAATCATTTTCTGAATTTGCTAAATCAAATAATTCTATAGCATCATTTAATGAGTTTTTAGCATTTTGAAATTTAGCTAGCATAGAGTTTAATTTGGTCTTTTCTTTGCCTATTTGTCCAGCCATTTGGACATCACTCCAAAAGCTAGGGTCTTGTTCTAAAGCTTCAATCTCTTTAAGTCTTGATTGTATTAAAGAGGGATTTACAACCTTAGCAATATTATCAACCTTGATCTTTAAACCCTTTAAAAGTTCGTTATACTCATAGTTATCCAAAGTTTTACCTTTTAAATTTTTGGCGAAATTTTATCTAAAATATGGTTAAAATTTAATTATTTAAAGGAAAAATTTTTAGAAATTTATGCTAAAATTATAGATTAAAAATTTCAAAAGAGAGTCTTATGCAGATATTAAAAACAGTACAAGAAGTGCGTCAATTCCGTGCTACTTGCAGTGGAAATGTAGGCTTTGTGCCGACAATGGGTGCTTTGCACGCCGGTCATGCTCAGCTATTAAAAAGCTCTGTATCACAAAATGATCATACTATAGTAAGCATTTTTGTCAATCCAACACAATTTTTAGCCGGTGAGGATTTAGATAGATATCCTAGAACACCTGAGGCTGATATTAAAATATGTGAATTATGTGGAGTAGATGCAATATTTATGCCTGATGCTAATGAAATTTATAGCCAAATAGAGCCAAAAATCTTAGCACCAAAAGAGCTATCTAGCACACTCGAAGGCACTACAAGGCCTGGACATTTTGATGGTGTTTGTACGGTATTAACTAAATTTTTTAATATCATAAATCCTACAAACGCATACTTTGGCAAAAAGGACGCCCAACAGCTTTTAATAGTACAGCATATGGTAAAATCGCTATTTATGCCAATTAATATAATTCCTGTTGATATAGTTCGCTCTAGCGATGGCTTAGCGCTTTCAAGTCGTAACTCATACTTAAATGATGATGAATTAGCTCAAGCATTAAAAATCTCAAGGTCTTTGATGAAAGCTAGCAATTTAATTAAAGCAAATAAATTAAACTCTCTTGAGATAAAAAATGCAATGAGTAGCTGTCTAGAACCTTTAAAAGTTGATTATATCGAAATTGTGGATAAGAGTTTAAAACCAGTTGATAGTATTGAACTTGGTAATACTATCATTTTAATTGCTGCGTATGTAGGTAATACACGCTTAATTGATAATTTGTGGGTGTAATATGGCAAATTTATATTTAGTTTCACTTGGATGTAATAAAAATCTAGTTGATAGCGAGATTATGCTTGGAAGACTAAGTGCGTATGATTTAGTAGATGATCCTAGCTTAGCTGATGTAATGATAGTAAATACCTGTGGCTTTATAGAAGATGCTAAAAGCGAAAGTATAAGCACAATTTTAGAACTAGCAAGTTATAAAAAACCAAATTCGGTTTTAGTAGTTACTGGCTGCTTAATGCAAAGATACAAAGATGAGCTTATGCGTGAGTTGCCAGAGGTAGATATATTTACTGGCGTTGGAGATTATGCTAAAATAGATGAGATAATTCTTAAAAAACAAAATCTATTTAGCCCAGAAACATACTTGCAAGCAGCCAATACCAAAAGAGTAATTACTGGTTCAAGCTATCACGCATATATCAAAATCTCTGAAGGTTGTAATCAAAAATGTAGCTTTTGTGCAATTCCTAGCTTTAAAGGAAAGCTAAAAAGTAGAGAAATTTCAAGTATTGTTGATGAGATAAAAGAGCTAGTTAGTAGAGGATATAGCGATTTTAGTTTTATAGCACAAGATAGTAGCTCATTTTTGCGTGATCATGGAGAAAATGAAGGGCTTATTGCTCTTATAGATGAGGTTGAAAAGATAGAAGGGATAAATGCAGCTAGAATTTTATATCTATATCCTACAACTACCAACGCAAAACTAATTCAAAAAATTATTGACTCCAAAGTATTTGTAAATTACTTTGATATGCCTATACAGCATATAAATGATGAGATGTTAAAGATAATGCGTCGTGGTGCTAATAAAGATAAGATAATTGAGCTTTTGACAATGATGAGAGAAGCACCTAATAGCTTTTTGCGTACTGGAATAATAATAGGCCATCCAGGAGAAAAAGATAGCTATTTTGATGAGCTGTGTGAGTTTTTAAGCAAATTTAAATTTGATAGAATTAGTGCATTTGCCTACTCCAAAGAAGAAGATACCCTAGCCTATGAGATGGAACAAGTAGAGCCAAAAATCATCACTCAAAGATTAAATAAGATTGAAAAGATTATAAAATCTAGCATTGATGAGAGCTTTAAAAGCTTAGTTGGAAATACTATCAAAGTACAAATTAATGGCACAAGTAGCGAGGGCGATATGTTTTATGGTGCTAAGGCGTTAATTTGGGATAGAGATATTGATGGCGAGATCTTAATCAATGATAGCGAGATTGAAAATCCAAAAGTAGGACAAATTTATGATTGTCAGATCACTGAATTTGTTAATGATAAGCTAATTGGACAGATTGTTTGCAGTTAAATTTAGAACCATTAAAAGACAAAAAGGCGCTGCTAGCTTTTTCACACGGAGTAGATAGTACAGCTCTTTTTTATCTTTTAGTTAAAGCCGGGATAAGCTTTGATTGTGCAATGGTAAACTATCAAACTCGCCCTAGTAGCAATACTGAAGAACAAAGTGCTATAAAACTTTGCAAACAATTTAATAAAAAAATATTTATTCATAAAGCTAATTTAAATTTAACCAGCTCCAATTTTGAGATGACAGCTCGTAAAATTAGATATGAGTTTTTTGACTCTATAATATGTGAGTTTGGTTATGAAATTTTGATTTTAGCACACCAGCTAAATGATGCAACTGAATGGCTATTAATGCAACTAGCTAAAGGTAGCGGCGCTGTGGGACTAGCCGGAATGAGCGAATTTAGTACAAAGCACCTAAAATCTCAAAATAGAGAAATAGGAGTATTTCGTCCGCTTTTAAGTGTTAGCCGTAGTGAAATTTTAGAATTTCTACACTCTCAAAATATAAAATATTTCATAGATAACTCCAATCAAAATCTAAAATTTACCCGTAATAAAATTAGGGCCGAATTTAGTGATTCTTTTGTAGAGCAATTTAGAAATGGAATTAAAAAAAGCTTAGAGCTTTTAAGAGATGATGCAAAGCTACTTTTAGGTGAGTTTGAATATAATGATGGAGAGCTTTTTATAGTGGCTAAATCACAAAATTCAATCTATCTAATAGATCAAGCCTGCAAAAGGCTAGGCGTACTAATGAGCCAAAAGACTCGTCAAATTTGTACTCAAAATGATTGCGTAATATCGCATAAAATCACAATTACATCAAATGAAAAATATTACTTCATCGCTCCATTTATAAAAACAATAATGGATAAAAAACTAAAAGATAAATTTAGAATCCTAAAAGTTCCGGCCTTGCTTCGTCCATATCTAGCAAATAATTTAGAACGTCTTAAAGTTCTTGATAAATTTTTATCACAAAGCTAGTTTGTATATATCCATCTCTTGACTCCATCTTAACTGGAAAATCAACTCTGATAAGATTATCATGTGTATTCATATCAGCAATAAAATCATATAAATTTTGCGGATTTTTCATTGTAGCACTTACATTAGCTTCGCTAATTATATATTTAGAATTGCTTGTTATAGCTTTTGGCTTAGTAAGGTAGAGATTATCAAAATACTTCCCAGCAACACCGATAAATTTCATCTGATTAAAGCTATTTTTAAGCGACTCTAACGCTTTTGCATTTTGCTGTTGTAGCTTTTCATAGGTTGCTAAATGATCATTATAAAGCTGGTTGATTTTAGCTAAATTTACCTCTTTTTCGCTGCGAATCTGCGCAGCTTGTTTGTATTTATCAATTGAAGGCATAGCCACAGCAAAAACCATTACTAGCACAAAAATCACAAAAATCAAACTATAAATTGCTAGCTTAGTAAGGTCGATATTTTCTAGACTTCTATCTACTCTCATTTGTCAACTTCTCCATTAGGGCTATTTTTATTAATACTTACAAAATTATACCAACCATTTGGAAGCTGATAAAATGTGGTATTTGATACAGCAAATATTGACTTTAACGGTGCTTCAAATAGCAACTTAAAACGATCTTTTGTTGGTGTTAGCCCTTTTACTTTTAGCATATACTCTTCCATATGAACGCTTTTAAGAGTTACTCCATCAGGAACTAGATTAAATAAATTCATCAAACTTTTATTTAAAATTGCATTTTTATGATAGATATCAAGAGTCATATCACGCTTTATAGAAGTGATTTTAGTCTGATTTTTTAACTCATTAATAGCTTTAAATTTAGCATCGTATTGAGCTTGTAACTCGTCAGATTGTAAATTTATATTAAAAATTTGCATTCCAATAAAAATTGCTCCAGATATAAAAGCTGCTCCTATTAAAAACATTGTCCAAAGCCAAATTCTAGTAAAAAGAGAAAATAACGGCTTAACTCGTGGCTTTATAAAACTATAACTCATTGCAAATCTCTCTAATCATCATATTATTTATTAGCTTATCAATATCTTGCTTAATTAACTTAATATCTAGCATTAGCTCATTTTCTGCCATAATCAAAAACTCATTATCAAGACTTAGTCCATCAAATATTACAACACTCTCGATAAAATCACCCAAGTAATTTTTATTTTGATAATACTCAGTAATAGCAAGCTTGATATTGCTAATTAGTGTAACTTCTTTACCAATATCTCGTACACTATCTTCTAATTTTTTATTAGCATTAGCAATCTCTTCATGCTGTATATCTTCAAAATCATCTTTATCGACATTATCAAAATCGCTAAATCCACCGCCAATATCACCTAGGCCTCCAAGTTTGCTTAGTCTATCTTGTTCTTCTTCGATAACATTATCTAAATCTGCGCTCTCCTCTTTACTAAAGACCTTATCATAATAATCAAAACCATCATTTTCTTTTCTAGTATCAAAATATGCGCCAAATTTCATATCTTCGCCATCAAAAATCATGATAGTATTATTATCATTCATATGTAGCATATATAAAATTTTACCTTTTTTTGGGGACTCTTTAATAAGTGAGTGCAAAATACCAAACGGAGAATAAATAAGATCAGGCTTTAGTCCATTTAGCGTCTCTTCAAAACTAGTTAGCTCACTATCAGGCACAACAATACTCCAGCCTTTCATTTTAATCTTAGCAACTAGATTATATGAGATATTAAATTTTTCAAATCCTCTAGCATCTACAGCTGGAAGCGCCCACTGCTTAGGGCTATTAAGCATAGCAGCTAGATATACTGAGTGATATTGCTTGGTACGCTTTTTAAGATAATCAACAAGTTTATAATCAACTACACCATTATGAACATCAAATACAGCCTCATTACTACTTATAATCTTATCGCCTTTTACAGCACGTGAGTACAGATAGCACTGATTATCTTTAATAACAACACTAACATATAAAGTAGTCAAAAATCCACGAACCCAAGAGATTAAACCAGACATATTAAACCTTAAATTTTAAAAATTTTAGCCAATTTAGCTTTAAATTTAGATTATATTATCTATCTCATTAAATTTTTTAGCTATTAATGCTTTAGCTTCTTGCATATCTAAACCTTCTAAGCCAAATTCGTTCCCAATGTAATAGGTAAGCTTGCAAAAAGGCTTTGGCAAAATCATTTTATCCCAACTATTAAACTGCCAAAACCTGCTAGCTGTGTAACTTAAAACTATCAAATTTACCCCAGTTTTTTGTGCAACTGCCACTGAGCCATCGCTAATGCTATGTCTTGGACCTCGTGGACCATCTGGGGTAATTACTACATCAATTCCATTATGGATTGATTTTATTGCTGATAGAAAAACTTTCAAGGCTCCTTTTGATGAACTTCCTCTAATCGAACCAATACCAAAATGGCTAATAATATCGCTAATTACTTGACCATCTTTATGATCTGAGATCATTACATTCGCATTTCTGCCTTGCCAACAACTACTAAAAATAAATGGCATAAATGCTAACTTCTCATGCCAAAAAAGAATTACTACTGGCTTGCTCTTTGGCGCTTCACCAATAAACTCCTTTTTGCAAGTTAGATATATAAGCTTAATTATAAAAACTAGTAAATTTTCTACTATTTTATTAACAAATTTAGCCCTAAATAATCTGCCCATTTAATACCATTCTTCTTGGTTGAGTGATTTGAACCTTAGCAAATTTACCTAGCAACTCCTCGCTGCCTTTGGCCTGAACCAAAAAGTTATTATCTGTACGACCAGCTATCATTCCATCAGCCCTAAGCTCTTCAAAATAGACATCATAAATTTGTCCTATTTTACTAGCTACAATCTCATCTAAAATTTCATTATGTCTAGACTGTAAGCGTGTGAGCCTAGCCCCAGCTATGCTATCATCTATCTGATTTGGCATAGTAGCTGCTGGAGTTAGTGGACGAGCTGAGTATTTAAACGAAAACACCTGCTCAAATCTTACCTTTTCAAGCACATCCATCGTATCTTCAAAATCTGCGTCACTCTCACCAGGAAAACCTACTATAATATCAGTTGATATGCTAACATCAGGACAGAGCGATCTAAGCTTATTAGCACGGTCTAAAAACCACTCCTTAGTATATCCACGCTTCATAGCTTTTAGTATTGCTGTGCTTCCACTTTGTAATGGCATATGCATAGATTTACAGATTTTAGGATTTGAGCTAAACTCGCGTAAAAATTTATCATCCATATGCAATGGATGTGGACTAGTAAAGCGAATTCTCTCTACCCCATCAATTTGACTAATTAAATTTAATAAATCGCTAAAATCTATCTTTGAGGCATTTGCACTACTAAATCTTTTGCCATAATTATTAACATTTTGACCAAGCAAAAATATCTCTTTAGCTCCACTTTTAGCAGCTTTGGCGATCTCATTTAAGATTATATCTTTAGGGATACTAATCTCATCGCCTCTAGTGTGAGGTACAATGCAGTAGGTACATTTTTTATCACATCCTATCATAATATTTACAAAGCTCTTATATGGACTGGTTCTAAACTCGCCAAATGCATACTCGCTCTCATCATGATTGATATCTACACTTACAAATTTAGGCGTTTTAACTGCGGTTTTAATCTTTGATACATTTCTAGCCCCAAGAACAAAATCCACATATGGAGCGCGTTTAAATACATCTGATCCTAAATGGCTAGCCGTACATCCACATACCCCAATTTTAGCCCCTGGCTTTTTAACCTTTTCAAAGCCGCCAACCTCACTAAAGAGCTTATGCACTGGTCTTTCACGCACAGAACAAGTATTTATAAGAATTAGATCAGCCTCGCCAATCTGATTAGTAGTTTCATACTCATCATCTAATTCAGCTATGATATGCTCGCTATCACGAACATTCATAGCGCACCCCAAAGTCTCTATAAAGAGCTTTTTTTTACTATTTTCCCCACTCAAAGTATATGTACCTCATACATATAGTCATTCTCATCTAGGCCATATTTTACCGTGCGGTGATATACGCTTAACCCTTTATTCTCAAAATGCTCAACTAAGGCAATAAGCTGCTTATGTGAGTTATCACGATCAAAATAGAATATCTTTCCACCATCTTTTAGCGCAGCACTCTCGATCTTTTCTAGACTAATTGTTTTTGGTTTTGCATCTAACTCAGCTCTAGCTAATTTTAACTCCATTTTTTATCCCTTTTTGAGTGATTTTAACTTGCCAGTATATCAAATTTGCTATAAAATTTCGTTTAAATTATATAGTATAAATATATTTAAAGATTATAAAAGCTAATATAAGATAAAATAGCGGGCTTGCAAATTTTAAATCTCAATAATTTATTATTTTGACAAATTAATCACAAAAGGCAACTTTATGGAGAGAATATTAGATATAATCGAGTCAATAGCTAATGAAAAAAATTTAAACATTGATGATGTAAAAGCCAGAATCTTAAAGGCCTTTGAATCAGCTGCTAAGAAACTATATGGTTCAGAGTGCGAGTATGAAGCACTAATTAATCCAACAACTAAAAATATCACTCTATATCAAAAAATTCTAGTTGTTAATAACGATGATGAGCGTCTAGATAATGAGCATTTTATCAGCCTTGATAAAGCTCATGAATTTGATAAAAGCCTTGAAATAGGCGATAGTCTAAACTATGAAATAAATATAGAAGATCTAGGTCGCACAGCTGCTGGAGCGCTAAGTCGTGAGATAGAGTATCACATCCAACGCCTAATAGAAGAGAAAATTTTTGAAAAGTATAATGCTAAGATTGGTTCACTTGTCTTTGGTTCAGTTACTCGTGTTGATTCTGAAGAGAATACATTTATTGAAATTGATGAGATTAGAGCTGTAATGAGTATGAAAAACCGCATCAAGGATGAAAAATTTAAAATTGGCGATGTTGTAAAGTGCGTTATCAAAAGT
>JAFVMP010000023.1 GCA_017506845.1 Campylobacter sp. | reverse complement strand
GCAATGAGATTCAAATTCATGTTTTTAAAGATTTTAATAACCATTATAGTCTCGATTTTATCCCAATTGTCTATGAAAATGAAAATTTTGTACTAAATGTAGAGATAAATGACTCGCCATATAGAGAGATAAAAAGAGCAACAAATGATGAAGCGTTAGCTAATTCGTTTAATAAAGCTTTTAGTGGAAGTGTGAATTTTAAAACGCTTCAAAAGGGCGATAGACTGGCTATAGTATATGAGCGTAAAAAGCGCTTAGGTAGATATATTGGTGAACCAAATATTAAAGTTGCTATGATAGAAACAAGGGGTAAGAAAAATTATATATATAAATTTAATGATGTATTTTACAATGCTAATGGTAAAGAGGTTGAAAATTTCTTATTAACTAGGCCTGTACCCAATGCAAGAATTAGCTCAAGATTTAACCCTAAAAGATTTCATCCGGTATTAAAAAGATATAGAGCGCATTTAGGTACTGATTATGCTGCACCAAAAGGGACAAAAATTTACGCTGCTGGTGATGGCGTGGTAAGCTTTGTAGGTACTAAAGGTGGATATGGTAAAACTGTAACCATTCAGCACTCAAGTGGATATATGACGCTTTATGCGCATGTAAATGGTTATGCTAAAGGTATTAAAAAGGGTAAAAAAGTAAAAAAAGGTCAGTTAATAGCTTATGTAGGTAGTACTGGACTTAGTACAGGACCGCATTTGCATTTTGGATTATATAAAAATGGTAATGCTATAAATCCAGAATCGGTAGTTAAAATCACTAAATCTGAGTTAAGCAAAAGTAAAAAAATAGAGTTTAACAAGTTAAAAGAGAGTCTAAATAGTCAAATTCAAGCTAGTTTTGAAAATCATATAAATAAAGCTCCGCTTGAAGAGATATCAAATATAACAGAGATATGATCATGCCAAATTCAAATTTAGAAGAGGTAAAAGAACAGCTTCAAAAACATATCGTAGATGAGAATGAGTTAAGTCCAGCTGATGTAGCAAGCCATTTAAAAAGGCTAAAAATCCTTGATGAGGATGAGTATGCTAAGTATTTAGAAAAGCTTGATGCGCAAACTCTTGGTGAAGCAGCTATGGAGATGCCTGAGCATATGCTCCGTGATGTGATAGAAAATATCCCAAACGATAAGATAGCTGAGGCGATAGATGAGCTTGAGAGTGATGACGCTACTGACCTTATACAGACTATAGAAGAGATAGATGAAGAAAAGGCTAAAGAATTATTTAGCTCGCTTGAGATAGATAGTCAAAAAGAGATTAGCAAGCTTATAAACTATGAAGAGAATGAAGCTGGTGCATATATGCAAACAGAGCTATTTAGTGCTAGATTAGATGAGAGTCTAGGCAGTGCTATAGCTAGATTTCGCATTATGAAACAAGAAGATAGAATAGAAAATGTTTTTTCACTTTTTGTTGTAGATGAAGAGGGCGTATTAAAACATACAATCGCACTTGAGGATCTAATAACCTATGATTTTAATCTAAATTTAAGTCAGATAGTAAGTCAAGATGAGGAGAAATTTAAGCCGCATTTTGCAATTGATAGTGATGATATAAAGATAGCTGCTGATATGATTATGGATTATGATTTAAGTGCTATTGCTGTTACAAATAGAGCTGGTGTGCTACTTGGCCGCATTACAACAGATGATATTCACGATTTTTTAGAAGAGAGTGCGACTGAGCAGATTTATCATCTAGCAGGTGTTGATGATGAAGCTGAAGAAGAGGGACTTGTAAAAACTGGACGCGCTAGGGCTGCTTGGTTGTTTGTGAATTTAATTACAGCGATTTTGGGCGTAATTGTGATTGGTTTTTTTGAAAAGTCTATTGAGAGTTTAGTAGCGCTTGCAGTATTAATGCCAATAGTTGCTAGTATGGGTGGCAATGCTGGAAACCAAACCTTAGCCGTTACAGTAAGGAGGCTTGCCCTTGGAGAGATTGAGCTTGGGGATTTTTGGGCTGTACTTAAAAAAGAGATAATAATGGCAGTTTTTAACTCGCTGATTTTTGCTATATTTTTAGGGATTTTAGTAGGAATTTGGTTTGATATGCCAATGCTTGGAGTAGTTATTGGTGTAGCAATGGTGGCCAATATTATAATGGCGGCATTTTTAGGTACATTTATCCCACTTACGCTAAAGCGTGTAGGGCTTGATCCGGCTGTAGGAAGTACTGTATTTTTAACTACTGCAACTGATATTATTGGATTTTTTGTATTTTTGGGGTTAGCAACATGGATTTTACTATAAGCAATTTAAGAGTTGTGCCACTAAAGGAGTCAAAATTTGTAAAGCCTTTTAGTATCTTATATACTCAAGATGGCAAGGATAAACGCTGGGATTGCGTAGAGGCGCATGATAGTGTAAGTTGTCTTTTATATCATAGGGAATTTGATTCATTTTTATTTGTTAGGCAGTTTCGTCCATCTGTATGGTACTATCAAGATAAAAATCAAATTCAAAACAAAAATGGCCTTACATATGAGCTTTGTGCGGGTATTATGGATAAAGGGCTAGATGCTAAAACAACTATAATTGAAGAGATTATGGAAGAAACTGGATATAGCTTAAATGATGTAGAGCGCGTTACTAGTAGTTTTACAGCGCTTGGATTTGGGGCTAATTGTCAAGTTTTATTTTACGCCCAAATTGATGAGAGTATGAAGCTTGGCTTAGGTGGCGGGATAGATGATGAGAAGATAGAATTAGTTTTTATAAAGCGTAGCGAGATTTTAGATTTTATATATGATGAAAGCAAGATAAAGGCTCCAAATTTACAATTTTCTATCCTTTGGTGGATGATTAATAAAAATCCAAAATAACTTAAAGCCATTTTGGATTTTTAGTAAAGCTTACACTAAGCCAAATTTTATAGCTTGGAATCTCAAGCCCTCGTTCTATCTTATCTCTAATTAGATCAAATTCATCTATGCTTTGAAGCTTAAATGATTCACCCATCAATATATTTACTTCGATCATAAAAAATCTTCCACTTTTTGCTACATGCGTATCATAGTCGCTAAAATTATACTCTTTAGATAAAGATTGAAGTAATTCATCTATTTTATCATCCATATCTTTTGGTGCAACCATAACTAAATCAGCTAAATTTTTTATAAAAACCTTAAGTGGCATAACACCTAAAATCATTGAAAGTACTACTAAAAGCCCTGGATCAAGGTATTTAGCCCATTCTGATTGGCTCTCTCTATCAAATAGCCAAACTGTTCCAAAAACTACAAATCCACCTAGATATAGCACACTATCAATTAGCCACTCAAGACTATCAACTGAGATTAGAGGAGATTGTAAAATTTTGGCTTGATATGATGTAAAAAGCCAAATTCCAATAGATAATATCATAGAGAAAAATGAGTAAAGCATAGCCTTATCAAATTCAACTTCATATCCACCAGATAAAATCGCCTGAACTCCATTAACCATCGCATACATACATAACAAAAGTAAAATTAGGCTTTTAAATAGATTCACCATTGGCTCAAAGCGCATATATCCATACTGAAAGGTATCATCATCTTCTTTGTATATAAATTTAGATGTGATAACGCTAAGTAGTATTAAGATAATTGATAAAAATGCTACTAATCCATCAAAAATAATTGCCTTAGAACCAATATAAATTCCATAAGCAATTCCAAAAACTGCTAGCACTACAGCACAAGCTAGTGAAATCTTTAAAACAAACTGCTCTTTTTTACACTGCATTAAAGGCTGTTCGACATTATTTCTAACTTTTTTATATTTATTATGTGGACGCTTTATCATATTCTATCACGCAGTTGTGCTTTCATTTAATGATTGATTGTGATGATGTGCAAATATCATCTCAGCAACCTTTAGCATACCTTTAGTTGTATTCTTCATCATTACCGTATCATTCATAAGAGAAGTTGCCATTTTATTGGTAATTTTTTTATTTATGATTAGCACATCAAAGTCAAACTCACTATCATATGCATTGTAAATTTTGCGTAGATTTTTTATTTGAGCTTCTAACTCATCTATATCTTTAATGCTTGCAATATTATACATAATGCGAAGACACTCTAACATCTCAACTCTTAATCTATCATACTCTTCTTTAGCATATTGGTTGGAACTAGTGATATATTTAAAGACATTTGGTTGAGTGTTTTTCATATCCTTTAGCGTCTCAGCCATAATTAGTGCTGCACGTCTAATATCCATAAATTTACTTAACTGTTCAGGTTTTGCATTGGTTCCAGCTAATATAGCGTAGTCGATGATTTGACTATAAATCTCTTTAAATCTATTGTTATATAGTTCATCATAATCCATTTTAATTGGAGTTTGGCGTAGCTTTATTATATCTTTTGCTGAAATATCGCTATTTTGGATATCGCTGCTACTTATGCTAATAGCTTTAGCTATAATGGAGTTTGCATTAGAATAAAGATGTAAAAGCTCCTTGCCAAGTACTTCAAGCGCACTATCAGGGAATTGCAAGGATTGCTCATCAAGATATTTAGCGCTATCGATTTTACTTCTTTTTCGTGAGTCTTTCATATATTTATTTAAAAGTTTTTCCATAAGTGGAATAAGTGGGTAAAATATAATAACTCCTAATGCGTTAAAATATGATAAGAATACTGCTAGTTTAAGAGTGTAATCATCATCTGCGATTCCAAAATATGCACTAGTTACATCAGTAATATACATAAAAGGTACGATTAGTATAACGCTAACAATTGCACATGTTACATTAAATAACACATGAGCAACAGTGAGCTTTTTACCCTCCATATTTGCATTTAAGGAGCCAATAATTGCCATAATTGTTGAGCCAACATTTGAGCCAATGGCAATACCAACAGCATTATCATAGGTTATCTGTCCTACACTTAGTGCTGCTAAAGCTAGAGTAAGAGATGCGTGCGAGCTTTGGATTAATACTGTAACTATAATTCCTACAAAGGTATAAACAATCAACCCAGCCATTCCAGACATCGCAAATTGCGATAGATCAATGCTATCTTTGATATGATCAAAGCCGCCTTTCATATATGAAATGCCAAGAAATAAAAGACCGATACTAAATAAAAAATATCCAAAACCTTTAATTTTTTCAGTTTTATTTACCATACATAACATACCTATAACTATTAAAGGCATAGAGTAAGCAGCGATATTTACCTTTAGACCAAAACCAGCTAAAAACCAGCCAGTAGTAATAGCGGCTAAATTTATTCCATAAATGATAGCTAAACCTGAGGCTAATGTGATTAGTCCAGCACTTAAAAATGATATTGCAAGAACGCTAACAAGACCGCTTGATTGCATTACTGTAGCGCTAACTGCACCAAATAAAAAGCTTTGGAAGTTTCTTTTTGTCATCTTTTTTAAAAATTTATCTAGACTTGCCATCATAGAAAAACTTTTTTCTAATACACTCATAGCATATAAAAATATACAAATTCCAAAAATAATAGTAAGAAAGCTTTGGCTAAGATACATTAATACGCAGGTTAAACCAATAAAACCAAAAAATAGAATATTTTTCATTAAAATCCTCTTGAATTTTTCTCTAACAATATATGGCTTAAAAATATTACAAAGAATATCTGTAAAAATAGTCCAACAAATGGCACTAATGTTAGAATATAAAATAGTACTGAAGCGCTAAAAAATTTAACCCCACCACCTTTTTGCATATCTATTTCAAAGATTAAGCTATCAGAAGTATTACTAGCTATATCAATGAGCATTAAGCGATAAAATAGATAAAAAAATGGTAAATTTAGAATAAATAAATTTAACACAGGAATAAATAAAAGTGGTATACATATTAAAAATATTAGAATAAATTTAATAATAGTAATACCAATTAGCTTAAAAACATGCATATTACTAGGTAGCGGAGTTGAGTTATAGCCATAATACTTATCGTTTATATATTTAACTACATATGGTGTTAAAAATCCAGTTATAATACCTGCAATTGCTACACTTAATAAAATAGCTAAAAATATACTAATTAGATAAAATGATGAAGTTATCATAAACTGCACAACGCTAAGAGATAAAAGCCACGCTATAAATCCATCTCCATTAGCATATGCTTCAATGCTAGGACGGGCTAAAATGCTAAAAACATCACCGCCAAAATATATCACTAACCCAATCAAGCTTCCAAGTGAAATAAAAAGCGGCAAAAATGAAAGTGCTAAAAATCTAAAAGTTAAAAAGTCGCTTAGCGAGCGTTTGATTATACTATTCATCGGATATTTTGGTAGGCAGTTTTAAGTTTAGCGTAAATTTCATCTACGCTACTAGCGCCATTTTGTAAAATTTCATTCATCACAGCATTATCCTCTACACCATTCCAAATTTTTATATAGCTTCCATCTTTATAGCCGTGATCTTGACGGAATTTATTTAAAACATTTTTGCCAATATAGATATTAAATAGCTTTTGTAAATTTACTCCACATTTTAATGAAACCCTAAAATAATCTCTTAAAAGGTCGAAGAAATTTATATTAAATCCACTGCAGCGATTTATAATTAGCTCAGTATCGTTTATAATTTCATAGATACTATACTCTTTTATATTATATGGCTCTTTACAAAACTCATTAAATCCACTAGTTGATACTATATCATCAGTTAAATTATCAATATTGCCAAGGGAATTTATCTTATACTTCTCTAGTCCAAGGCTCATAATAAAATGCCAAATATCAACAATTTCAATGGCAATATTATCTACATCTAGTGGAGAATTTATAGCCTTCCAATGTTTCCACGCAAAGCTATCAATTAGCTCGGCACACTCCATATAAATGCAGCGTTTCCAGCTAATTAATTTACCATCTTTAGTATGCCCCATCTCCCAGCCAATACCATTAGTATCATCATTTAGTTGCTGTTGGAGATTTAACATCTCTTTTATTAAATTTCTATACATCATAATCTACGCCTTAAAATTTTAAATCTAAGATTATACAGTAAATTTGTTTAATTATATATGAAATTTGGCCTAAAAAAAGCTTGCTAAAGTAGCAAGCTTATGCATAATAATTTAGATTATTTTGCGGTTTTAGCATATTTTCAAATAGCTTTTGAGTCTGTTCTAGTAGAGATTTATTTAAGTTGTTATTTTTAGTTTTATGTTCTTTTAGCATCTCATCAAACATATCTAAAAGTGAACTTTTTAACTCTATTTTAGCATCATCGCTATTTAAATTTGGTAACTCTTTTTTGAGTGAATTTGCAATATTTGAGATAGTTTCATCGCTAAAAGGTTCATTTTCTTT
>JAFVMP010000212.1 GCA_017506845.1 Campylobacter sp. | reverse complement strand
TGCCTGATAGTAATAGAGTAAATTTAGAATTAGCATTTAATAAATATAAGATATTTCAAAATTTAACTCCAGTATATTTATTAGCTGGTTTTGCACTTTTAATAGTAGTGTTTGTTAAGATGTTACGCCCTAAAATTAAAATAAATTTAATTTTTAAAATTGCATATTGGATTAATATCTTAGCCTTTATCGCTCATACTGTTGGTATGGGGCTTAGATGGTATATTGCTGAGCATGCACCATGGAGCGATGGATATGAGAGTTTGGTGTTTATAGCTTGGTGTTTGGCATTTAGTGGGACGATGTTTGCTAGAAGTTCAGCTATATCACTTGCACTTACTTCTATCTTAGCTGGAGTTACTCTATTTGTAGCGCATCTTAGTTGGCTTGATCCACAAATTACAAATCTTGTACCAGTTTTACAAAGCTACTGGCTAACAATACATGTTAGTGTAATTACAGCTAGTTATGGATTTTTAGGGCTTTGTTCTCTTCTTGGATTATTTACTTTAGTGCTATTTGCTCTTCAAGGTAAAAAGGAGAATAAAGAGCTAACAAGAAATATAATTGAAGCTACAAGAATTAATGAAATGGCGATGATTTTAGGTCTTAGCTTGCTTGTTGTTGGTAACTTTTTAGGCGGAGTATGGGCTAATGAGAGCTGGGGAAGATACTGGGGCTGGGATAGTAAGGAGACTTGGGCTTTGGTTAGTATTTTAGTTTATGCAGCTGTAGTTCATATGAGATTTATACCAAGAGTAAACTCGCAATACGCTTTTGCTGTAGCATCAATGTTTGCTTATAGTGCGATTATTATGACATATTTTGGTGTGAATTTTTATCTTGTTGGAATGCATAGCTATGCAGCTGGTGATGCTGTACCAGTACCAAATTTTGTCTGGATAGCACTTGTGGTAATGGTAGTTATTAGCCTACTTGCTTATCGCAAAAGGTCATATAGCGCTAGATTGTAACTAAATATTTAGGAGGTTTAAGTTGAACGAAAGTATTATATTTATTGCGATGGCTACAGTAGCTGTCGTTTTGGGTGTGATTGTCGTGGTTGTGATAAAATCGCTCAGCCGCGGCTCAAGCGCACCAAAACAGACAACTCAGCAAAAAGAGGATGAACCAAAGATCACTTTAGAAGATCTACTAATTATCGTATCTGATAAGGATTCAACTAAAGAAGAGATAGCAAAAGCATCGTTGTATTTCATTCAAAAATTCCCAATTCCAGCAAAAAATCGTGGGCGTGTACCTTCTGATGCAATTCCTTATCTTAAATTTGTCTCATTAGTTTCAGGTCATAAAAAATCAGATGCTAAGCTAATCTCATATCTAACAAATGAGCTTGATAAACAGCATGCTGAGTATATTGCTGAGATCGAGGAGTATAAAAATATGGGACTTCGTGCTAGATTTTAACCATAGTAGGTAAATTTAGCTTTTTAAAGCAATCAAATAGCTATTAAATTTTTGTCATAATTTGATAGCTATTTTTACATTTTCTCTAAATTTGGATTATAGAAAATTTAAAATATACTAAAATATAAAATCTAAGTTATTTTTTACTACTAAATTTTTGATTTTTTTGGTAGAATTATCAAAATTTTTTTTAAAGGATGTAAATGGGCTTTTTTGAACAATACAATAACGCTAAAGAAGAGCGTGCAAAACTTGGTATTCCACCGCTTCCGCTTACTAAAGAGCAGACAAAAGAGGTATGTGAATTATTAAAATCAGCACCAACTGCTGAGCTTGTAGATCTACTTGCAAATCGTGTAAACCCTGGTGTTGATGATGCTGCAAAGGTTAAGGCTGAGTTTTTAAATGAGATTATAAACCACGGTTTAGCTTGTAGCTTAATTAGTAAAACCGATGCTGTAAAAATGCTTGAACCAATGCTTGGTGGATATAGTGTAATCGTACTTGTAGCTAGTCTAAGAAGTAGCGATGAGAGCGTAGCAGCTGCAGCAGCTAATGTGCTTAAAAACACTATTTTTGTTCATGATTATTTTAATGATGTAGCACTTCTTGCTAAAGAGGGTAATAAATTCGCAGCTGAAGTTATCAAAAGTTGGGCTGAAGCTGAGTGGTTTAAATCTAGATCTGATATTCCAGAAAAGATAGAAGCTATAGTATTTAAAGTGCCTGGTGAGACAAATACTGATGATTTAAGTCCAGCTAGTGAAGCATTTAGTAGATCTGATATTCCACTTCATGCAAACGCAATGTTAATGAAACGCCAACCAGGTAGTTTAGAAAAAATTGCTGAGTTAAAACAAAGTGGCCGTGAAGTTGTTTATGTAGGTGATGTAGTAGGAACTGGAAGTTCAAGAAAAAGTGGTATTAACTCTATTCAGTGGCATATCGGTCGTGAAATTCCTGGAATTCCAAACAAAAAAACAGGTGGCGTAATCTTAGGAAGTATTATTGCTCCGATATTCTTTAATACTGCAGAAGATAGCGGTGCGTTACCAATTATCGTAAATGTAGATGGTCTAGAAACTGGTGATAAGATTGAAATTTACCCACATAAAGGTGAGATTGTAAAAGATGGAGCTGTGGTTAAAACATTTAATCTTGAGCCAAATACATTAAAAGATGAAGTAAAAGCTGGTGGTAGAATTCCATTAATTATTGCTAGAAGTCTATGTGCAAAAGCTAGAGCTGAATTAAATATGGGTACTGAAGATATCTTTACTAAACCAGCTCAACCAGCAACTGAT
>JAFVMP010000211.1 GCA_017506845.1 Campylobacter sp. | reverse complement strand
GCTTTTAAATTTAAGCCAAAATGGAGTTAGGGGATTTTTAATCGGTGAGCATTTTATGCGTCAAGATGATATTTATAAGGCTGTAATGGAGATAAAAAATGAAAGATGAGTTTGCTCCTTGGAGGGCAGAGTATTTTAGCAGAACTAAGAGTTGTAAATGTATATTTTGCGATATAGCTCAAAATCCACAAAATGATGCTGAAAATTTTGTACTATTTAGAGCTAAAAATTGCTTTGGTGTGATGAATAGATATCCATATACCTTAGGTGAGTTTATGGTAATTCCTTATAAGCATATAGATAATATTGAAAATCTAAATTTAGATATCTGGCTAGAGATTAGCACCATAGTCCAAAAGGGCGTCGCAGTGTTAAAAAAGAGTTTAAATGCTAGTGGGGTTAATATTGGAATGAATCTAGGAGCTGCAGCTGGTGCTGGTATAGCTGAACATATACACTATCACCTTGTGCCAAGGTGGGAGAGAGATACAAATTTTATCACTACAATTGCCTATACTAGAGTTCATGGGGTTCCATTTATGCAGCAATATAATAGTTTAAAGAGCGAGTTTCAAAGGTTAGAGTGTGAAGATCCTATTTTCTCCAAGTGAGGCTAAAAAGCCAACGCTAAATCCGCTTACTTCGCCTATTAGTTCAATAATTTGCGATAGAGATGAGATACTACAAAAGTATTATGATTTAATTAGCAGCCAAGACCAGAGTATTTTGGGTCAAATTTTTGGCGTAAAGAGTGCTAATGATATAGCTAAAATAAAAAACTTAACTATGCAAAAAAGCTATCATAAAGCTGTGCTTATGTATGATGGAGTAGCATATGAAGCGCTTAATTACTCAAATTTAGATGAGTTATCATCTAGATATATAGATGAGAATTTGCTTATATTTTCTAATCTTTATGGGGTGTTAAGAGCTGGAGATTATATACAGTTTTATAAGCTCAAACAGGGTGAAAAAATATCACAAATAGATAGCGCAAAATATTATAAGCCAAGACTTGATAAGGTTTTAGATGAGATTTTAGAAGGTGAGGATATACTTGATCTTCGGGCTGGATATTATGATAAATTTTATAGTATAAAAACCCCATATATAACTATGAAATTTTTAAAAAATAGTAAAGTTGTCAGTCACTTTGCTAAATATTATCGCGGATTGATTTTGCGTGATTTAGCACTTAATAAAGCTAGTAATTTTGATGAGCTAATGCAGATTAAATTCCCAAATTTAAGCTTATTAGAGATTAGAAAAACTAAACTAAAAAGCGAACTAGTTTTTGATATTAATGATGATTGTTAGATTTAGATTGGCTAAAATAGGATATAATTTACAATTTTAAGGAGATATTTATGAAAATTTTATATAGTAATGAAGCAAATTTTAAAGATGAATTTAGAGCATTAGTAGATCGTTCAAATATAGATATGCAAAGCGTAATGCCAATTGTAAATGGAATTATTAATGATATTAAAGAGCGTGGCGATGCTGCTTTAAACGAGCAAATAGCTAAATTTGACAAGTGGGAAGTAAATGGTAATTTAGCTATAACTACTGATGAGATGAAAGCAGCCTATGACAATCTAGATGATAAGCTAAGAAATGCCTTAAAATTAGCATATGAAAGGATAAAAGCCTATCATGAAAAGCAAGTAGAAAAATCTTGGATAGATTTTGAGCCAAGTGGTGCAATATTGGGACAAAAGGTTACTCCAGTAGATCGTGCTGGCTTATATATTCCAGGAGGAAAAGCAGCCTATCCTAGCTCGCTAATAATGAATGCAGTTCCTGCTATAGTAGCTGGAGTTAAAGAAATAGTAGTTTGCACTCCAGCAGTAGGTGGAGAGGTAAATTCGCTTTTGCTTGCAGCTATGCATCTTTTGGGTATTAAAACTGCATATAAGGTTGGTGGTGCTAGTGCTGTTGCTGCTATGGCATATGGTACGCAAACTATTAAAAAAGTAGATGTAATCACAGGCCCTGGTAATATCTTTGTCGCTACTGCTAAAAAGATGGTATATGGCGATGTAAATATAGATATGATAGCAGGACCAAGCGAGATAGGAGTGATAGCTGATGAGAGTGCTAATCCTACTCATATAGCTATTGATCTATTAAGCCAAGCTGAGCATGATGAGATTGCTAGTAGTTTTTTGATTACATTTAGTGCTGAGTTTGCAAATAAAGTAAATGATGAAATTCAAAGATTATTGCCAAATTTAAAACGATATGAGATTGCTAAGGCTAGTATAGATAATAAGGCTGCTATTATCGTAGCTTGTGATATTGATGAGTGTATAGAGCTGATGAACGCACTAGCTGTAGAGCATTTAGAGATTGCTACAGATAATGCTTATGAGTATTTGCCACGCATTAAGCACGCTGGAGCTATATTTTTAGGCCACTATACGCCTGAGGCGATTGGGGATTATCTAGCTGGGCCAAATCATACACTACCAACAGGCGGTAGTGCTAGATTTTTCTCACCACTTAGTGTAAGTAACTTTATCAAAAAAAGCTCTATAATTTCAATGAATAAAAGAGCAATTGATGAGATTGGAAGTGCTTGTATGGCTCTAGCCGATGCTGAAGGGCTAGAAGCACACAAACTCTCGGTTGAATTTAGAATGTAAAACTCTTAGTTATCATGCGTGGCTTGTATATTTATATAGTCATGCTTGATAGCACCATTATCTAGCCAGTAGTGATTCTTTTCTATGCTAATGATTTTAAGTCCAGCTTTTTTAAGTAGATCTT
Organism: Campylobacter sp.; assembly: GCA_017506845.1. GTDB lineage: Bacteria > Campylobacterota > Campylobacteria > Campylobacterales > Campylobacteraceae > Campylobacter. Next base: position 599 of record JAFVMP010000211.1, on the reverse strand, counting down.
CTATCATCTCTAAACTATAAAATGTAAAAATCAGCCCCCTATGAGTAGCTTCTGTAATCTCATACATATTATCTTCTAGCATTTTTGCATCACTTTTTAGGCTATCATCTGTGGAGATAAAATTTATTAAGATTTTACCATTTTGATTTAGATGTGATTTTAGCGATTTTAGTAGTTCTATAACTATATTTGGAGTATATAAATAGACTATCTCCCAAGCTAGTATCGCATCTACTTTGGTATCTTTTAAAATCTCATTTATAGAGCAATTTTTGTTGCTATATAGTTCTAAGGTCGCACCACGACTTTGCATAATTGGCTCAAGTCTAGAGCGTGCAAGATCCAATGGTTTTTGATTTAGGTCGATACCAATTAATCTAGTAGCACCTGCACGGCTAAAGCACTCTAGATGGCGACCATTTGCACAGCCAAAATCTAATACGCTTTTAAATTTGTTTTTAAAGGCAAAACGCACGACAAATTCACTCGGATAGATTCTATCTCCGCTTAAGATTAAATCCTCCCAAAGCTCAAAATGCTCTTTATAGTCTTCTACGTTATTTCTCATTTTTATCCTTTAAATTTTCTTAGCTTCTATT
>JAFVMP010000210.1 GCA_017506845.1 Campylobacter sp. | reverse complement strand
GTTAAAATTTGATTTTTTATTTGGTGTTTCGTCTTGTGTTTTTTTAATCTCAACCTCTTGATTTTCATTTGTCATAATAGTTGTCCTCCCTTTTAAAACTTGATACAATCCCTCTCAAAGCCCCATTTTACCGATATTACGACAGACATAATACCACTTTTTAGTGCTTTTAAAGATTTATTTACTTATTTAGATTATACAACATTTTATTAAATTTTCAAAGCGATTATTCAACCCTTTTTAGTTTCTTTAAAAAATCTAGAGCAAATTAAAGCAAACAAAATAGCAAATATAGATAAAAAAATTGAGGTTTTAAACTCAAATTTAAATATACTTCAAACTAGCGATGAACTTGAGAATATGGCAAAAGAGTTAAATCAAAAAGCAAATTTAATAATTGCAAATTTGCATAATTTAAATGATTATGATAGAGATTTAAAGCTTATAGATTATAGTGGCAATATTATTCAAATTACTATTGATTCTTCACCAAAAATTGCCGCAAATGAGATGTTTAAAACTAGTAAAAAGCTGCGTCAAAAGGCTGCAAATATAGAGATACAAAAAGAGAATTTAATCACTAAATTAGAATTTTTAAATTCATTAAAAAATGCTATAAATGCTAGTAATGATGCTAATGAGATAGAGATCTTATCTCCTAAAAAGCAAGCACAAAAAAGCGAGGCTAAATTTAACGATTTGGTAGAAAATTTCTATATAAATGGATATAAAATAAGCCTTGGTAAGAGCCAAAAAGGAAATGAGTTTTTGCTAAAAAATGCCAAAAAAGATGATTTTTGGTTTCATTTAAAAGATAGGGCTAGCACACATGTTATTGTTAAATCTAATAAGCTAAATTTAAGCGAGGAAATTACGCTATTTGCGGCCAAGCTTTGTGTTCAATTTAGCACTAAATCTAGCGGTAGCTATGAGGTTGATTATACTAAAAGGCAAAATGTAAAAATCCAAAATGGAGCCTTTGTAAATTATGTAAATTATAAAACTATAGTTATTAAAATTTAAAGGAAAAATATGGTAAAAGTGGAGTTTTTAGGACCAATTGGACTTGATGCAATGGAGCTTGAAGTTGCAAACTTAAAAGAGCTTAAGGAAATTTTAGCCCAAAATGAACAAGTATCAAAATGGCTAGAATTATGCGCTGTAGCAATCAATGATGAAATTGCAAGTGATATAAATACTAGGCTAAATGATGGTGATAGAATTTGCATTTTACCACCAGTTTGTGGAGGTTAAGATGGAAATTTATGATGGCAATCTAGACGCAAATGAAATAACTAGCCGATGGTATAGCGATAATAAGCTCAAAAATTATGGCGCTATTATGAGTTTTGTAGGCGTAGTGCGAGATGAAAATGGTATAAGTGGGCTTAGTTTTGATCTATATGAGCCGATTTTAAAAGCGTGGTTTAATAAGTGGCAAGAGATAGCAAAATCTCAAAATGCTATAATCTTAATGGCACATAGCAGGGGCGATGTGGCGGTACATGAAAGCAGCTTTATAGCTGGAGTTTGTAGCCCACAAAGAAAAGTAGCACTTAAACTAATAAATGAATTTGTTGAAGATTTTAAGGCAAACGCACCAATATGGAAATATGATTTAATAGGCCAAAAGAGAGTCTATGCTCTTGAGCGAAGTCAAAAACTGCAAAATGCAGGTATCTTAGCCTAAATATATAAAGGGATAAATTTGAGATATAATCTAGTAGCAATTGCTAGTTTTGTAATTATTATTGGCGGGCTTAGTCTTGCTAGTTCTATTGTTGTGCCGTTTTTGCTAGCTGTATTTATTTCAATAATAGTATATCCGGTATTGGAGTTAATGAGCAAAGTGCATATTAATCGCTTTTTTGCTTTTATAATTTTGATTGGGATTTGTGGTAGTGGGCTTTGGATTTTAGGTAATGTGATTGCTACGGCACTTTTAGGATTTAGTGCTGATTTGCCGCTTTATAAAGCTAAAATTGATATATTTATGGATAATCTAGTAATATATTTAAAAACTAACGCAAATATCGATATAAGTAATAATATATTAAGCTTTATAAATATAGACAAGCTCTTAGCAACTACTTCAAATTTATTAGTTCAAACAGGCGGAATAGTTACGCAATCTTTTTTAGTATTTTTGCTTTTAGCATTTATTTTATTTGAAGCGCAGATTTTTAAAGACAAGGTCGAGTATTTTGCCTCCAAAAATCCTATAGCTTTAGATATTGCTAGTACATTTATATCAAATTTAAAACATTACCTAGCTATTAAAACCATTTCATCAATTGCTACTGGAGTGATTGTGTGGGGATTTTTAATATTTTTTGATGTACCACACGCCTCGCTTTGGGCGATTTTGGCTTGTATTTTAAACTATATCCCCACAATAGGATCTATTATTGCAGCAGTTCCTGCTATTTTAGTTAGTTTAGCTGTGAATGATTTAAGTGCAACCTTGTGGCTTACTTTAATATATTTGGTTGTAAATATTGCTATTGGAAACTTTATCGAGCCTAGATTTCTTGGCAAAGGACTTGGTATTTCTACACTAGTAGTAATTTTAAGCTTACTATTTTGGGGGTTTGTTTTTGGCATTGGCGGAATGTTTTTAGCTGTACCGCTTACTATGAGTATAAAAATTGCTCTAGATGCAAATCCAAATACTAAATTTATCTCAATCTTGCTAAGCAATAAAGTAAAATAAGCTATAAATTTAAACAAAATCTTACTTAACAAGTCCCAAATTCTCATTTTTTGGGACTAAATTTCAATATAAATTAAATTAAAATAAAATTAAACATCAATTATAATATAACATTTTAAAAAAAATAATACTCTTTTAAAAGCCCAAAAATCCATAATCGCCAAATTTTAATCCCCGTAAATTCGGCATTTGAAGGTCTTTTTTGAAATTTTCAAAATAGATTAAGTAATAAGGTAATAAAATTTTAACCGAAATATTTATCAAAGGAGATAAAAATGGGAACAAGAAAAGAACACGATTTTATCGGTGAATTAGAAATTAGCGATGATGTGTACTATGGCGTTCAAACTTTTAGAGCTGTTGAGAATTTTAATATTTCTCATGATAGATTAAAAAATTTTCCTAGATTTGTTCGTGCTCTAGCAAGAGTTAAAAAAGCAGCTGCAATGGCAAACTGCGAACTAGGATTGCTAGATAAAGAAAAAGAGGGTGCAATCATAGCAGCATGCGATAAAATTTTAGCAGGTGGCTATTATGACCAATTTGTCGTAGATATGATCCAAGGTGGTGCTGGTACTTCTACAAATATGAATGCAAATGAAGTTATTGCAAATCTTGCGCTTGAGTATTTAGGTCATAAAAAAGGCGAATATCAATTCCTTCATCCAAATGACCATGTAAACTTAAGCCAAAGTACAAACGATGCATATCCAACTGCACTTCACTTAGCTTTACATGATTATCTAACTGACCTAGCAACAGCTATGGGATATCTAAAAAAATCATATGAGAGAAAAGCTGAAGAATTCAAAGATGTATTAAAAATGGGTAGAACTCAACTTCAAGATGCTGTACCTATGACACTTGGTCGTGAATTTAAAACATTTGCTGTAATGATCGGTGAAGATATAGAAAGAATTCTAGAAGTTAGAAAACTTGTATTAGAAGTTAACCTAGGTGGTACGGCTATTGGTACTGGTATTAACTCTCACCCAGATTATCCAAAAGTGGTAGAACAAAAACTAAGAGAAGTAACTGGACACGAGTATAAAGTGGCTGAAGATCTAATAGAAGCTACACAAGATACTGGCGTATATGTACAAATTTCAGGTGTTTTAAAAAGGGTAGCAACAAAACTATCTAAAGTATGTAACGATTTAAGACTTCTAAGCTCTGGTCCAAAATGTGGTCTAAATGAAATCAATCTACCAAAAATGCAACCAGGTAGCTCAATTATGCCAGGTAAGGTAAATCCAGTTATTCCTGAAGTTGTAAATCAAGTTTGCTATTCAGTTATTGGATCAGATGTTACTGTTACATTTGCTTGCGAAGGCGGACAATTACAACTAAATGTATTTGAACCAGTTGTGGCTTATAGCTTATTTAATTCAATTATTATGCTTGAAAAAGCTATGAAAACTCTAGCTGATAAATGTATAGATGGTATCACAGCTAATGAAAAAATTTGTAGCGATTTTGTTTATAATTCAATTGGTATTGTTACAGCATTTAACCCATATATCGGCTATGAAAAATCAGCTAGCATTGCTAAAGAAGCTCTTCAAACAGGTAAAAGCGTTGCAGATATATGCTTAGAGCGTGGATATTTAACAAAAGAAGAGATTGATAAAATTCTAACACCTGCTAATATGCTTAATCCGCATATGGGTGAAAATAAATAATCTAAATTTCGTTTTAAAATTTGCTAAGAGTTGATCTCTTAGCAAGCAAAATAAAGGAGAATCTATGGATTTTGTATTAATTTTACAAATCATTGTTCTACTAGGCGCTATCTTTGTAGGTATTCGCCTTGGTGGTATCGGTATCGGTTACGCCGGTGGTATCGGTGTTGTTATTCTAGGTTTATGTCTAGGTATGAAACCAGGATCTATTCCTTGGGATGTTATCTTAATTATTATGTCAGTTATTGCAGCAATTTCAGCTATGCAACTTGCTGGCGGGCTTGATTATTTAGTTCAAATAGCTGAGAGAATTTTACGCTCAAATCCTAAATATATCAACTTCCTAGCTCCAACTGTTACATACTTCTTAACAATTTTAGCAGGTACAGGTCATACAGCATTTTCTATGATTCCAGTTATTGTTGAAGTTGCTAAAGAACAAAATATCAAACCATCAGCTCCGCTATCAATTGCAGTTGTATCTAGTCAAATAGCTATTACTGCTAGCCCAGTTAGTGCTGCTGTTGTTTATATGACAGGTGTTCTTGAGCCACTTGGCTGGAGTTATCCAACTCTAATTGGCTTATGGTTAGTAACTACATTTGCTGGTTGTATGCTTACAGCTTTAATTATTACACTATTTGCTAACCTTGATCTAAGCAAAGATCCAGTATATCAAGAACGTCTAGCTCAAGGTCTAGTAAAACCATCAACTGGCGTTCAAAATAAAGAGCTTAAACCAGGTGCAAAATTATCAGTTGCTATATTCTTAATTGGCGTTTTACTAGTTGTTCTATATGCTACAGCTATCTCTAAAGTTGGCGGAAAACCAGTTCTTATCGAAAATGTAGTTGTCCCTAGAGATGCAGCGATTATGAGCTTTATGCTTGGTGTGGCTACATTTATTACAATCTTTTGTAAAATTGAAGTTGGCAAAGTAGCTGATACAAGCGTATTTAAATCAGGTATGGTTGCTTGTGTTTGTGTTCTTGGTGTTGCATGGCTTGGTAATACATTTGTTGGTGGCTATACAAACGAAATTAAAACTCTAGCTGGTGATTGGGTTAAAGCTGTTCCTTCACTTCTTGCTGTTATATTCTTCTTTGCAGCTATGCTTCTATACTCTCAAGCAGCTACTGCAAAAGCGATCACTCCAGTGGTGGTAGCAGCTCTAGGTATCAGCGCAGCAAACCCAGGCGATGCATATATGCTAGTTGCATCTTTTGCTGCTGTATCAGCTCTATTTGTTTTACCTACATATCCTACACTTCTAGGTGCTGTACAAATGGATGATACAGGTTCTACAAGACTTGGTAAATATGTATTTAACCATGCATTCTTAATCCCTGGTGTTTTAGCTATTGCATTCTCTGTTGCATTTGGCTTTATAGCTTCTGCTATAATCTAACACTTAATCTACTCCAAGTAGCTGCTTGGAGTAGATTTTCCTTTAACTATTTTTACTAATTATAAAATAATTCAAATTTTATAACATATATAGTCTAAATATCTACAAACCCTAATCAGAAATAAATTTGATTATCC
>JAFVMP010000209.1 GCA_017506845.1 Campylobacter sp. | reverse complement strand
GGTTGGGGTTCTATATTATATATGGGTATCACCGATCCAACAGGCGGGGTTAAAGCATTATGGACGCTATTTGGTGTAAGTAATCAACTTCTTGCTGGTATTGCTCTACTTTTAGCAGTAAGTGTTTTATTTAAAATGAAACGTGGAAAACTAGCTTGGGTAGTAGTTGTACCTGTAACTTGGGTTTTAATCTCAACTATGAGTGCAGGCGTACAAAAACTACTTCCAGCAAACGGCGAGAGAGTTCATGACTCAGTAAGCCATGTGGCTGCATATCAAAATAATAGTAAAAAAGCAGCTGATCTAATGGCAAAAATAGAGTCTGGAACTCTTGATGATGCACAGCTTGTAGCAGCTGAAAAAGCATATAAAGCAGCTAATCAAGTAGCTAGAAACAACCTAATTAACGCTATTTTATGTGCAGTATTTATGGGTATTACTATAATTGTTCTAATTGCTACTTTAAGAGTAGTTGCAAGAGCAATCAGTCAAAAAGAACCTCTAATCCCTCTAGCAGAATCGCCATATCTTAAGGCTGAAGATTATGAGGGCAAAGCTGGATGTGGTAGCCACCACTGCGGATGTGCTCATTAAGGAGCTAGTATGCAAATTTTGAGCAAGATAGCTATATTTTATAAAAAAATAGATAGGTTTTCCCACTTACTAGTGGGAATGCCTAGCTATGATAAATATGTAGAATATATGCAAAAATTTCATCCAAATGAAACCCCGCAAACTCAAAGAGAATTTTTCAAAGAGGCTTTAGAGAAAAAATATGGAGCCGGTAGCTCAAAATGCTGCTAAACCTGCCTACGCTTGTAGGTAGGGTTTTCTTACCATAAATTATTATTTTATAACATTTTATCATCGCAAATCACTACAACAAAGACTCAATCTTATTAAATTTAGTTTGATACGCAAACCTTAACTTGCATTTATATATTATTTGATTTTTACTTGCGATTTATTACCATAAAGATACAATGACTCCATAATACAAACGCTATTAGCGGCAGCAAAATTATATTAGTATTTTCATCATTTATTTTAGTATTTTTATGCTAATTTATGCTGTATTAGATATTGTAGCGTGGATGAAAGTCTCATAAATTACCCATCGGCTAAAATTAATTAAATAGCGATTAATAACTTAAGCTATACTTAGTGCTAAATTTAACCATTTAAAGCACTTAAGCACTCATTACAAAACTTGCCAGATGAATACTTGCAATGATTAAGAAGTTTTATAATAGCTAAAATTACTAATTTTAAATCCAAAAAATCTAAATTTATCTAAATATTAAGCCAAAATTTCGCAAAAACTAAGTATCATAAGCGCCAAATTAATTAGGTGAATTGTGGAATTTGTAAATTATTTAGGGCAGGAAAATGTCGCAACATTCTTTTTGCTTCTTGTGCGAACTGGTGCTTTGATGGTGTTTTTCCCATTTTTTAACCATATGCAAATTCCTATGACAATCAAAGCCACACTCTCATTTATGCTTACTTTATATCTATTCCCGCTAGCTACTCCGCCAGCAAATTTAGATGGTATAAATGTTCAGTATCTTATACTTGAAGCGCTCTCTGAGCTTATGCTTGGACTATGTGCTGGGGTGCTTTTGATGCTTGTTTTTGGCGCAGTGCAACTAGCAGGTGAGCAGATATCGATGATTATGGGATTTTCAATGGCAACAGTTATTGACCCACAAAGCGGAATAAATGCCCCACTAATCTCAAATATCTTAAATTTAATAGTTTTACTGGCATTTTTATTATTTGATGGGCATCATTTAGTGTTATATTTTTTGGCTTATGGACTTGAATATATCCCGCTTGGTGGCTTCTATCCTGAGCAAAATATCTTAAAATACGCTTCCCAAGGTATGGTAAATCTCTTTTTATATGGCTTTATAATCTCATTTCCGATTTTAGCACTTACTCTAATGTCGGATTTGATTTTTGGAATGCTTATGAAGACCATGCCGCAATTTAACCTACTAGTTGTAGGATTTCCAATTAAAATTACTATCGCTTTTGTTGTACTAATGGCGATTTTAGCTGTTATTGTTAAGGTATTTACAACACTAATGATGAGAGTTTTAAACGATTTGCCAAGTTTATTTTTCTAAATAAAGCAATACATAATGAAAATTTGCGTAAAATAGTGTAAATTTTTTAAGGGGTAGTCTATGAAGGTGATTTTGCTAAATAATAATCCAGCAGTTTCAAAACTTGTGAGTGTGAGTTTAAATAAACTTGGATATACTTTTGCTGAGATTGATAATTTAGAGTATTTAACTAGCAATGATGCTGATTTAATTATATGTGATAGCGGGCTTTATGATAGTAAAATTAATTACTTAGAATATGCAAAAAATCAGCTATTTTTAATCCCTAGAAATCGAGCTGATGAGTATAATCTAGCTAAAAGCCAAACTCTACAAAAACCATTTTTGCCAACTGATTTTATTGATATAGTAAAAAGAATCCTAGTTGAGATTCCAAAATCAACTAAAATAGTAGAACCTAAACCTAGCAATATCAAAGTAGGTGATGAATTTGGTCAAATTCACACTAATGATAAGATAGATGTATTTAGTGATTTAAATAGCGATGAATTGCTTGATGATATCAATAATCTCCAAGATGATTTTGAAAATAGCTCATTTGATGATGAAAATCATGAAGAACAAGAGCTCGAGCAATTTGAGAATTTAATCGAAGTAGCTGAGCCTAAGCCGACTAAGGATGAATTTGATGATGATTTAGGACTTGATGATGAGCTTAGCAAGATTGAGAGCCTAATGGATGAATCAAAAGATATTAATAGTCTTACTGATGATTTAATTAGCGACAATAAAGAGTTAAATATTGCAACAGATGAGTTTAATCTAGATAACATAGATGATGAACTAGCTAGACTTGATAGTTTAGAATATGAGACAAATGATTTAGCAGATAAATCAGCAGATGAATCACAAGCTAAAAGCGTAGATAATCAGATCAACACAAATAACCAAATTCAAGAATTAGATGATGCTGATTTAGATCTAGATAATCTAGGTATCAAACTTAATGAGATAGATAGTTTAGATGATAAAAAAGAACTTGATACTTTAGATAATAAAGCCAATGAGATTGAGGCATTAGATGATTTAAGCAACGATGAACAAATAATAGATAATTTAGATAATCAAGCGCAAGAATCAAGTCTAAGCAATGAACTTAACGATGAACAAAAGCATCAAAATATTAAAGATATAACCAGCGAATATGAAAATATCGAGCTTGATATCTCAGCATTTGATGCGCTTCCTGATGGCGATAGCGAGGTTGATAATGCCGAATTTGACACTACATTTAAAGATGAAATAAAAGATGAATCAGCTATAAAACCAGTTGGCAAACCAGAACTTGAATCTAAATTTCAAGATGACTCTGTGGCAGATTTGGCTGCTATACCACAAGAGATTACAGAATTTGATGAGATAGACAAAGAGTCAATTATCCAACCTGAAGCAGTTGCTGAGTTTGCAACTGATGAATTTAAACAAACTCAACCAGTACAAGAATCAAAGAGCGAATTTGAATTTAAAGATGAATCAATGGATGAATCAACTCAAAAAACTCAGCCAGCATTCTTGGTCGAAGAGATTGGCCTAGATAAATTTGATAATGAGCTAGATGATCTTGAGAGTGAACTAGCAGGTTTTGAGAGCGATCTAGCAAATATTAAAAGTAGTCAAGATGAATATGAGTCTTTAGATTTTGATGAAAGTCAAGATTTTAATGAGCTAGCCGACGAGAATGACCAAGTTAAAGATGTTGAATACACTGAGAATTTAAACAAATTAAGCAGTATGCTTGATGAGATTGATAATATGGATTGTGAGAATAATATGAAAAACCAAGATTTAAGCAATAGTTATGAAGCTAGCACAATTGATGAGATAGAAGAAGCTGCTATAAAAGAAGCCCTTCATGAAGAAAACAGCAAAGAAGATAGCCAAACCCAAAGCGAACCAAAAGTTAATCAATCAGATAAGATCGCTGTAGAAAACAAAACAGAACTAAGCCAAAATGAACAAAATGAGATAGCCCAGGTTTTAGCCTCACAAATTGGCGAGGGATTAGGCAGAGCATTTAGCACTAGCGCTTTAAAAGATGTATTAAAAGATATTAATATTAATATTAGTATTAGTTTTGAAGGCAGATAATGAGCGGTCAAATTCTAATAATAAGCGGCCCAAGCGGAAGCGGGAAAAGTACGCTATTATCACGCTTAATGGCCGAATTTGACAATCTTTATTTTTCTATTTCTAGCACAACTAGAGAACCACGAGCTGGAGAGAAAAATGGGGTTGATTATAACTTTATTAGTACTGATGAATTTAAACAAGGAATTGAGCAAGGTAAATTTTTAGAGTGGGCAAATGTACATAAAAATTATTATGGCACTAGCCTAGAACCAGTAGAAAAAGCTCTAAAAGATGGTAAAATTGTGATTTTTGACATCGATGTTCAGGGCTTTCATCTAGCAATGAAGCAATATAAGGAGTTAATTACCTCAGTTTTTATAACTACAAAAGATAGACACGAACTAAAAAAACGACTAATAAAGCGTGGTAGCGATGATGAACAAACCATTGAAAATAGGTTATTTAATGCAGCTACTGAAATCGCTCACATTAGCGAATATGACTATCTTATCATCAACGATGATTTAGATAGTTCATATGAAAAACTTAAGGCAATTTTTATCTCTATGAGATCAAAAACACAAAGCTTTATCCTAAATGATGTGATAGAGAGCTGGAGCGAATGCTCAATTTAACAAATTTAAATTTTAATTAAGGAGAAAATTATGGGTAGTATGAGTATAAGTCACTGGTTGATAGTTTTAGCAATTATTGTTTTGCTTTTTGGTGCTAAAAAAATCCCTGAATTAGCAAAAGGTATGGGAAAAGGAATTAAAAGCTTTAAAAAAGAGATGGAAGATGATACCTCATTAGAAAAAATCGAAAAGACTGAGGATACAACTCAAATAAAAAAAGATGAAACTCAAAAGAGCGCCTAATGAGTGCTAAAGATACGCTAAAAGCACAAATAAGCGCTATTTTAGGGCGTGAAGTCGTAATAGAAAAACCAAAGGATAAAACCCTAGCTCACTATGCTACGCCACTTGCATTTAGCTTAGCTAAAGAGTTAAAAAAATCACCAGTAGTTATAGCAAATGAGTTAGCGGCCAAATTTAACTCACCAAAATATGAAGTAAGTGCTGTAAATGGATATATAAACTTTAAGCTAAGTGGTGAATTTTTAGACTCTTTGGCTAATGATGCGCTTAAAAGTGGAGATAAATTTGGCTCTAAAGAGATTACAAATCCTAAAAATATATTTTTAGAATATATTAGCGCTAATCCTACTGGACCTCTTCATATTGGACATGTGCGTGGTGCAGTCTATGGTGATACACTAGCTAGAGTTGCTAGACATATTGGCGTAGGAGTTCATACTGAGTATTATATCAATGATGCTGGCAACCAAATCGATCTACTAGGCATATCTATTACGCTTAGAGCAAAAGAGATTTTATTTAATGAGACAGTTGAGTATCCTGAGAAATATTACAGGGGTGATTATATTGATGAGCTAGCGCATAAAGCTTACGATAAATTTGGCAAAGAAATTTTTGAGTCAAGTCGCAACTCTGAACTAGCCGAATTTGCCAAAGATGAAGTTTTAAAAATTATCAAAAAAGACCTAGCTGATGCTGGAATATTTATAGATAATTGGGCTAGTGAAAAATCATATTATGATCAATTAGAACAAACTTTAGAGCAATTAGAAAAAAGCGGTCAAGTATATAAAAAAGATAGCACCACCTATATAGCTTCAAGTAAACTTGGCGATGATAGTGACAGGGTAGTAGTGCGAAGCGATGGTCGCCCTACATATTTAGCTGGTGATATTATCTATCATAATGTCAAATTTGCTAATGATTTTGATACATATATCAACATTTGGGGTGCAGACCACCATGGATATATCGCTAGATTAAAGGCTGCAATTAATTTTCTAGGTTATGATGAAAATAAGCTAGAAGTAATTTTAATGCAGATGGTAAGCTTATTAAAAGATGGTAAGCCATTTAAAATGAGCAAAAGAGCTGGTACATCAGTGCTAATGAGCGATATTTTAGCTGAGATTGGAAGTGATGCGCTTAGATTTATTTTCATATCTAAGGCTGGCAATTCAAGCTTAGAATTTGATATTGATGAACTTAAAAAACAAGATAGTTCAAATCCAATATTTTACATTAACTACGCTCACGCTAGAGTAAATCAAATCTTTGCCAAAGCTGGTAAATCGCCTGAAGATGTAGCAAATGTATCACTAGCAAATTTAAGCGATGATGGTAAGAATTTATTATTTGAAGCGCTTACCATGCCTGAAGTCTTAGAAGATGCTCTAAACCAAAGAAGTTTACACAAAATTCCTGATTATCTAAAGGGACTTAGCGCAAGTTTTCATAAATTCTACAATGAAAATAGAGTTGTAGGAAGTCAAAATGAAGATGAATTGCTAAAGCTTTTTAGCGTTGTAGCACTTAGTATAAAAGTAGCATTAAATTTAATGGGAATAAAAGCTAAGGATATAATGGAAAATTAATCCCAAAGGTCTATATACCCTTGGGGTTTTTAATTTTAATTTATTATTATCAAAAATAATGCCATCTAAGATTATTGCGCTCTTTTTTAGCAATTAAATATCTTAGCATGGCTTTATCTCTTAATTTTTAGCTACAAACCGATTTACTAGTATAAATTTCTAATAATTCATTTAAATTAGCAATGACAAACTTAGCATCATCATCGCTCATCATCTGATGACATGGTAAGCTTAGTTCAGCTCTATAAAAATCCTCCGCTCCGCTTAAGCGTTGCTCACCATAAAGCGCCTTATAAAAACTAAACTGATAAGTTGGCTTATAATGCACCTGCACGCCAATTCCTCTAGCATGAAGCTCATTAAAAATATCTTCTTTTGCACACCATAAATGCTCGCCCAAAAGTACTGGGTATAGGTGTCTAGCGCTTCGCATATTACTTGGTATAGTGATTGTTTTTAGATGTTTTGAACCACTAAAGGCCTCATCATAAATCCTAGCAATCTCATCACGCCTAGAGATAAATTCATCAAGCCTTTTAAGCTGTGAACTCCCAAGCGCACACGCTACATCGCTTAAGCGATAGTTATAGCCCAAAGCTACCATATCCATATTCCAAGCTTGTTTTTTTACCATTCCGTGCGAACGGGTTAATCTAGCAGATTTAGCAATCTCTTCATTATTAGTTAGTAATGCACCACCTTCAAAAGTCGTAATAGGCTTAATCGCATGAAAGCTAAAAATCGTAGCATCAGCCAAAGTACCAACCATCTTGCCATTAATACTACTACCCAAAGCGTGACTAGCATCATCAATAATTTTAATATCTTGCCCTTTTATTAACGCTTTGATAGCGTCCATATCTACAGGCATTCCTCCAAAATCCACTGCTGTTATAACCTTGGTTTTATCGCTTATTAACTCTTTTATAGAGGCTGGATTTATATTACCATTTAAAAGTACATCAGCAAATTTAATCCTAGCACCGCACATTAAAGCAGCATTAGCAGTTGCTGCAAAGGTAATAGGGGTAGTTATAACCTCATCATTTTGACCCACACCAAGAGCAATATATGCAGCATGCAAAGCTGAAGTAGCCGAGTTCATCGCTACAGCAAATTTGGCCCCAGTAAGCTCACAAAGCCCACGCTCAAACTCCACTACACGCTCTCCGCATGTAAGTATATCACTCCTAAGCGCCTCAACAACTGCTTCAATATCGCTATTATCGATCTTTTGTCTGCTATATACCATCATTTTTAACTCTTTATTTTAAGATTCGTGGCAGAGTAATTCCAGTTTGAGACTGGTATTTTCCTTTTTTATCAGCGTAACTTGTCTCACAAACCTCATCACCTTGTAAAAACAAAACCTGAGCTATCCCTTCATTAGCATAAATTTTAGCTGGAAGTGGGGTTGTATTTGAAATTTCAATAGTTATATGACCTTTAAATCCTGGCTCAAATGGCGTTACATTGACAATTATTCCGCATCTTGCATATGTACTTTTACCAAGACATATAGCTAGCGTATCTCGTGGCATCTTAAAATACTCTACTGTTCTAGCAAGTGCAAATGAATTTGGCGGAACAATACAGATATCGCCTATAAAATCTACAACATTTTTTTCATCAAAATTTTTAGGGTCTACAACTGTACCACCTACATTGGTAAAGATTTTAAATTCATTCCCAACCCTAATATCATATCCATAACTTGAAAGTCCGTAGCTAACGACTCCACGGCCTATATTTTCTTCGCAAAATGGGCTTATCATATCGTGTTCTAAGCTCATTTTTCTTATCCATTTATCGCTTTTTAGACCCATAATTTTCCTTATTAAATTTAAATCCGTAATTATAGCGATTTTTACTTTAAACTAAAGTTTAGCTTATTATTTAGATAATTTGGGTAGAATTATGCAATTTTACTTAATTCAAGGAGAATTTATGACAAGAGATGAGATTAAAGAGCTTATGAGCTTTTTTGATGAGACAAACATCAATAAGATCAAGATTAAAAATGGCGACTTTGCCATCGAGCTAGAAAAATATGAGCCTTGCCAAGAACCAGCTCCAGCGCCAGCATGCCCTCCAATCCCAGCTCCAGCGCCAATCAATGTAGTAGTAAATGAAAAAACAGTAACTACTTCAACAGCAACTGATACATTAAATGCTCCAATGGTAGGAACATTTTATATAGCACCAAGTCCAGGCGCAGCTAGCTTTGTAAAAGTTGGTCAAACAGTTAGAAAAGGTGATACAATCGGAATTATTGAAGCTATGAAAATTATGAATGAGATTGAGGCTGAATTTGATTGTAGAATTACTAAGGCTATAGTATCAGATGGCCAGCCGGTTGAATTTGGTATGGCTCTATTTGAGGTTGAAAAGATATGAGAGAGATCAAAAGAATCTTAATAGCAAATCGTGGCGAGATTGCGCTTAGAGCTCTTCGCACTATCCAAGAGATGGGCAAAGAAGCAGTAGTAGTGCACTCTACGGCTGATAAAGATGCCTTATATGTCAAATATGCTGATGCTACTATATGTATAGGTGAGTCTAGAAGTAGCGAAAGCTATCTAAATATCCCAGCTATTATCACAGCATGCGAGATTAGCGAGGCTGATGCGATATTTCCTGGATATGGATTTTTGAGCGAAAATCAAAATTTCGTCGAAATTTGTGCTAAGCATAATATCAAATTTATCGGCCCAAGCGTAGAAGCTATGGCATTAATGAGTGATAAAAGTAAGGCTAAGCAAGTAATGATGAGAGCTGGAATCCCAGTTGTTCCAGGTAGCGATGGTGCTATAAAAGATATAGAAATGGCTAAAAAATTAGCTAGTGAGATTGGCTATCCTGTTATCATCAAAGCTGCTGCTGGCGGTGGTGGCCGTGGTATGAGAGTAGTAGAAAAAGAAGAGGATTTAGAAAAAAACTTCTGGTCAGCTGAGAGCGAAGCTATGAGCGCCTTTGGCGATGGTACAATGTATATGGAAAAATATATTTCAAATCCACGCCATATAGAAGTTCAAGTTCTAGGTGATGAACATGGCAATGTAGTGCATGTAGGTGAGAGAGATTGCTCAATGCAACGCCGCCATCAAAAACTAATCGAAGAGAGTCCAGCTGTAATCTTAGATGATGCTACAAGAGCAAATCTGCATGAGACAGCTGTAAGAGCTGCTAAGGCTATTGGCTATGCTGGTGCTGGGACTTTTGAGTTTTTATACGATCAAAAAGATAATAAATTCTACTTCATTGAGATGAATACTAGACTTCAAGTTGAACATTGCGTAAGTGAGATGTGTAGTGGATTAGACTTGATAGAGTGGATGATTCGTATCGCTCAAGGTGAGAAGTTGCTAGACCAAAGCCAAATCAAGCTAGAAGGACACGCCATAGAGTGTAGAATCACAGCTGAAGATCCAAAGAGCTTTACACCAAATCCTGGTAAAATCACAAAATATGTAGCTCCAGGTGGTAGAAATGTAAGAATGGATAGCCATGTATATGAAGGTTATAGTGTTCCACCATATTATGATAGTATGATAGGTAAACTTATCGTGCATGATACTGATAGAAATAAAGCTATTGCCAAGATGAAAGTAGCCCTTGATCAATTGATTATCCAAGGAATTAAAACTACAAAAGATTTTCATATAGGTATGATGAATAATGAGGATTTTGTAAATAATCTATATGATACGAACTATTTAGCAAAGCATTAATTTAATTTTAATTCTAAGCTAAATTTATTTATGATAAATTTAAT
Organism: Campylobacter sp.; assembly: GCA_017506845.1. Lineage (GTDB taxonomy): Bacteria > Campylobacterota > Campylobacteria > Campylobacterales > Campylobacteraceae > Campylobacter. The sequence continues at coordinate 948 of JAFVMP010000209.1, read as the reverse complement.
GGTGTCTAATTTATAAACTAGACACCTATTTTAAGCTGAGTTGGTTTGTAGTATAATTTGCAACAATTTGCTACAATAGCTGTGATAAGAGTGATGATTTGTTTCAAACCGAGTTGGTTTGTGGTATAATTTGCAACTTACCGAAGCAACAGTATCTTATAATGTTCATACCGAGTTTCAAACCGAGTTGGTTTGTGGTATAATTTGCAACCTTGATTTTTAGAATTCTTAAAATTTGCTTAAGCTATGTTTCAAACCGAGTTGGTTTGTGGTATAATTTGCAACATTGCTTTACGCTATGCGTTCTAGCATTTTTATCATAGTTTCAAACCGAGTTGGTTTGTGGTATAATTTGCAACCGTGAAGTAATTGGTGCGAGTGGTGAGGCAATTACGTTTCAAACCGAGTTGGTTTGTGGTATAATTTGCAACTTTAATTAATGCTGATTTTATCAAAGTCTGCTTTTTGTTTCAAACCGAGTTGGTTTGTGGTATAATTTGCAACTCAGCTAAGCATAGAAGCAGAATTAGAGACCATCGAGTTTCAAACCGAGTTGGTTTGTGGTATAATTTGCAACAAAGACTGCCACGGCTTTTTCATCTGTAAATCTTACTGGGTTTCAAACCGAGTTGATTTGCGGTATAATTTGCAACGCAATCCAAGAGAGTAAGGCGACTGGTTGCGATATGGTGTTTCAAACCGAGTTGGTTTGTGGTATAATTTGCAACTTTATGCACCAAGCTACCAAGCTCTTGAGCTTTGCGTTTCAAACCGAGTTGGTTTGTGGTATAATTTGCAACTGTATTTGCCGATGGAAAAAATGCCTTAAATAGTGTTTCAAACCGAGTTGGTTTGTGGTATAATTTGCAACTTGAATTTGATGAGCTGTTACTTTTATCCAGCCGTTTGTTTCAAACCGAGTTGGTTTGTGGTATAATTTGCAACTTG
>JAFVMP010000208.1 GCA_017506845.1 Campylobacter sp. | reverse complement strand
TTAGAGAGCGTGGTAATGATACAGATGCAGGAGTGAGTATAACAGATATTTGCCATAGATTAACTGCTATTAATGAAGGTAGAGATCCAAATGCTGATGAAAATAGACAGGCTCAACCGCAAGAAGAGACACAATCTAAGCCACAAGAAGATAGCCAGCCAGAACCACAATCAGCAATGGATCAAGAGCCAGAGGTGGATGTAAATAGTTTAAGCGAAGCTGAGGTAGAAGCTGAGATCGAAAGATTGCTTAAAGTTCGTAAAGCTGAAGATCAAGCTAGACGTGATAAGCAAAAACAAAATAGCGAACAATCAGCTGTGCAAACTCCTGAATCAACCCCAGCACCAGCACCAACTCCAGCTGCTAAACCAGCGCCTAAAAAAGAGTCAAAAGAATCAAATGCTCCAGCTCATTCTAGCGCCTCAGCTGTAGAACAAACTATTAGGGTCGAGGTGAAGCGACTTGATAACTTGATGAATTTAATCGGTGAGCTAGTTCTTGGTAAAAATAGACTTCTTAAAATTTATGATGATGTAGAAGAGAGATATGAGGGTGAAAAATTCCTTGAGGAGTTAAACCAAGTAGTAAGTGCATTAAGTTTAGTAACAACTGATATCCAGTTAGCTGTTATGAAGACTAGAATGCTACCAATTGCTAAAGTATTTAACAAATTCCCAAGAATGGTGCGTGATTTAAGTCGTGAACTAGGTAAGCAAATCGATCTAGAAATAAGCGGTGAAGAGACAGAACTAGATAAATCAATCGTAGAAGAGATTGGCGATCCGCTAGTTCATATCATTAGAAATTCATGTGATCATGGCGTTGAAAGTCCTAAAGAGAGATTAGCAGCTGGCAAACCTGAAAAAGGTATTATTCAACTAAAAGCTTATAATGAAGGCAATCATATCGTAGTTGAAATAGTAGATGATGGTAAGGGAATTGACGCTTTAGCTGTTAAGATGAAAGCATTAGAAAGAGGCTTGATAACAGAAAGAGAAGTTGATAGTATGAGCGATAAAGAAGCGTACTCACTTATCTTTAAGCCTGGATTTTCTATGGCTAAGCAAGTTACAAATGTTAGCGGCCGTGGCGTGGGAATGGATGTTGTTAAGACAAATATTGAGAAGCTAAATGGTATAATTGATATAGATAGCGAAGTAGGTAAAGGTACAATAATTAAGCTAAAAATTCCTCTAACTCTAGCTATTATCCAATCTTTATTAGTAGGTTCTCAAGAAGAATTTTATGCTATACCACTAGCAAGCGTAAAAGAGACTGTTAGAGTTCCAGTAGATAATATCTATACAATTGAAGGTAAAAATGTCCTTAGACTTCGTGATGAGGTTCTTAGTCTTGTTAGACTTAGCGATCTGTTTGGAGTTAAACAGGTATTTGAAAGTGGCGATCAAACCTATGTAGTTGTAATTAATGTAGCTGATAGTAAGCTTGGTATTATTGTAGATAGCTTGATTGGTCAAGAAGAGATTGTTATTAAATCTCTTGGTAACTACTTGCAAAATATTCGTGGAATTGCAGGCGGCACGATTAGAGGCGATGGAAAAGTTACACTAATTGTTGATGTTGGTATGATTATGGATATGGCTAAAGAGATTAAAGTAGATATCAGAGCTAGTATGGAATCAAATTCACAAATGGCTAAAAAAGAGAAACCAAGCGATTATAAAGTCCTAATCGTAGATGACTCTAAAATGGATAGGACAATGATGCAAAAATCACTTGAGCCAATCGGTGTAACTGTGATTGAGGCAACAAATGGTATAGAGGCATTAAATATTATTAAATCAGGCGAACATAGCCTAGATGCGATGCTAATAGATATTGAAATGCCTAGAATGGATGGATATACCCTAGCGGGAGAGATTAGAAAATACTCTAAATATCGCAATCTGCCATTAATTGCAGTAACAAGCAGAACAAGTAAGAGCGATCGCTTAAGGGGTGTAGAAGCTGGTATGACTGAGTATATTACCAAACCATATTCACCAGAATACCTAGAAAATGTTGTTAGAAAAAATATAAAGCTAGTGTAAGGAAGTAAAATGAGCGATAAATTAGGTGAAGTTTTACAAAGACAAAAACAGCAAATAAATGAACCAGAAAATATTAAAGATAGAGAAGAGATAGAGCAGCTTGTAGGCTTTATCGTTGGCGATGAGGAATTTGCTATTCCAATTTTATATATTAAAGAGATTATTAAACCAATTGAATATACTAGAGTACCTAGCGTTCCACCATATGTACTTGGTGTGTTTAATCTTAGAGGTAGTGTAATTCCTTTGATAGATTTAAGAATTAGATTTAATCTTGAACCTAGCAAAATGACACCAAATACGAGATATATTGTTATGCAAGATAATGATAATATCGCAGGATTTGTTATCGATAGACTAACAGAGGCTATTAGAATAAATACAAATAGAATAGATCAGCCACCTGAAACATTAGCTAAAGATAAAGGTATGATTCATGGTATCGGTAAAAGAGATAATAACATTTTAACGATATTAAAAGTTGAATCTTTATTAAAGCGTGATTTTTAAGGTTTTTATATGATAAAACTTTGTGTTTTTGATTTTGATTCTACGCTAATGGATGGTGAGACTATCACCATCCTATCAAGTGCGATGGGCAAGGATAAAGAGGTTGGCGATATCACCTCTAGAGCAATGGCAGGCGAGCTTGATTTTTATGAAAGCTTAGTAAAGCGAGTTAAGCTAATTGAGGGCTTAGAACTTAGCAAAGCCTTAGAGATTACTTCAAATTTACCATTTATAACTAGTGCAAAAGATATCATCTCATATCTAAAATCTAAAAATATTAAAACGGTTGTATTTAGCGGTGGATTTCATATCGCAACAGATGCTGCACAGCAAAAGCTGGGTTTTGATCTAAATTTTGCAAATGAGCTTCATCATAAAAATGGTATTTTAACTGGCAATGTCGGTGGCGAGATGATGTTTGGCGATTCTAAAGGTAAGATGCTTGCAAGACTTAAGAGCTTTTTAGGTTTAAGTAGCGATGAAGTAGTTTGTGTAGGCGATGGAGCAAACGATTTATCTATGTTTAAAGAGGCTGGTACTGGTATTGCATTTTGTGCAAATAAGATACTAAAAGAGGCAGCAACTCACATCATAGATATTAAAGATTTAAATGAGATTAAAAAAATTATATAAAAGGTAGAAAATGAGAGATATTAACTTTTCTCTTTGGTGTGATTTTTTAGAGCGTGATTTTATAAATTCAGAATTTATAGAATTAATTCAAAATGGTACAATCAATGGAGCTACAAGTAATCCAAGTATATTTAAAGAGGCGATTTGTAACTCGCAAGCCTATAGTGAACAAAAAGCCAAATTTAGCAAAAGAAGCGCAAAAAAGATATACGAAATTTTAGCTACAAACGATATTAAAATGGCAGCACATAAAATGCTTGCTAATTATGCAGCTGGAAACGATGGCTTTGTAAGTATTGAAATTGATCCAAATTTAACCTTAACTAGCGATATAATCGAAGAAGGTAAAAAACTGTATAATGCGATAAAAATGCCAAATGTAATGATTAAAATTCCAGCTATTTCATCTGGATTTGATGCAATGTGCGAGTTAATGAAAAAGGGAATTAATGTAAATGCAACACTGATTTTCTCTAAAGACCAAGCGCAAAATTGTTTAGACGCATTTAAAGAAGGTACTAAAAAATATAGTAAAAAATTTCCACAGACTCCACTTCCTCAAGGAGTGATTAGCGTGTTTGTAAGCAGGTTTGATAGACTACTTGATGAAAAGCTTGAAGAGACTGGTAAATTTGGAATTTATAATGCTACAAATATCTATAATAAAATTCAAAATGCTGGTCAAAGAAATGTAAGAACGCTATTTGCAAGTACTGGAGTAAAGAGTAATCAACTTCCAGCAGATTATTATATTAAAGAACTTTTGTATCCAAATTCAATTAATACAGCCCCACTTGATACTATTAAATCATTTATCGCAAGTGGCGAATTTACTCCAAAAACTATACCAAGTAGTGAAGAAATAGATACATTTATGACTAAAGCTAAAGAAGCTGGAGTGGATTATAATAAGGTTTGTGCTAAGCTTTTAGATGATGGCTTAGAAGCATTTGTAGCGGCTTTTGATGAAATTTTGACATCATTATCATAAGCTTAAATTTAGATTTTTTAGCTATAATTGCCGTTTATTTTATTTTAAGGAAATATAATGTTAGAAGGCATTGTTAGAGAGAGTATTGACAAAAGAAGCACAAAAGCTCTTAGGAAAGATGGTTATCTAATCGCTAACATTTACGCAAAAGGTATTGAAAATATCAATGCTGCTTTTAAGGTAAATGATTTTATTAAGACTGTAAAGTCTAAAAGCGGTTTGAAATTTGATGTAAGCGTAGGTGGTAAAACTTACAATGTTGTTGTTGTTGATTATCAAAAACATCCAGTAACAAGTATGCTAAAACATGTTGATTTAAAAGTAGTTTTACCAGATGTAGAGTCTAAATACCTTGTTCCAGTTGTTCC
>JAFVMP010000207.1 GCA_017506845.1 Campylobacter sp. | reverse complement strand
GATGCAATTGGTATTGTTCAAACTGCAGATAAAGCTATGGATGAACAGATTAAAATACTTGATACTATTAAAACTAAAGCTATCCAAGCAGCACAAGATGGTCAAAATGCTGACTCTAGAAGAGCACTTCAAAATGATATTAGCAGACTACTAGAAGAACTAGATATGATAGCTACTACTACAAGCTTTAATGGACAACAACTACTAAATGGAAATTTTTCAAACAAAAACTTCCAAATTGGTGCTTATAGCAATGAAACTGCAAAAGTAAGCATAGGTGCTACTAACTCAAATACTATAGGGCATACTAGGTTTGAGACAACCATAAACGCCCATACTTCTGCTTTATCTGCCGTTGTTGGTGATTTAACTATAAAACTTAGCGGAATTGATGGTTATCCAAATGGCTATGAATTTCAAAAAATTAGTGCAGCAGTAATTAAAACAGATGGCTATAAAGCCGTAGCTGAAATGATGAACGGCGTATCAGATAAGACTGGTATAAAGGTGAAAGCTCATAATACTCAAGTAATGTCTGCGGCGATAAGTGGTGGCTCTATACATGATTTGAAAATTAATGGAGTTGTAATAGGAAATGTTACTGTAAAAGCTAATGATAGCGACAATGCTCTAATTGGTGCAATTAACTCTAAAAAAGATGAAACTGGCGTAGAAGCAAGTCTAGAAAATGGCAAATTAGTATTGGCAGCTAAAGATGGTAGAGCTATTGTTGTAGATACAAAATCAACTGGCGGATTTAGCCATGTCGGTGGCAAACCAACTGAAGCAGTTATGAGTGGTGCTGTGTATTTAGGACAATTAACCTTTATTCGTCAAGATGCTAGAGATATCAAGGTGCATTTAAATGGCTTATCACAAATCGCTTCTACGGTATTTAGCGGTAATGCCGGCGTAACCGGTGTAGCCACTAAGGCATTTAATCAAGCTTCGGTAAATTTAAAATATATGAATGCTGGAACGATTAGTCAAGATATAGCTAAGGCAATGGGTTTCTTTAATGGTGGAGCTTCTGGAGCTTGGGCCGATCAAAACGGCGGCGTAAATACTTATGGTGGTGCTCAAGCTATGATAGATATAGCTGAGAGTGCTAGAAAAACTCTAGATAAATTAAGAGCTGATCTAGGTTCAGTACAAAACCAATTAGTAGCTACTATAAATAATATTACAGTTACCCAAGTAAATGTAAAATCAGCTGAAAGCCAAATTCGTGATGTAGACTTTGCTAGTGAGAGTGCAAACTTCTCTAAATTTAACATACTAGCCCAAAGTGGTAGCTACGCTATGAGTCAAGCTAACTCAGTACAACAAAATATATTAAGACTATTACAGTAGTTTAAATTTAAATCTTTAATAGCTTAAATTTACTCGCAATGCTTAGCCATTGCGGGTTTTATGATATATACTAGAGCATATAAATTACTATGGTTTGTTAGTATAAGTTCTATATAATCAAATCAATCAAAAATCAAGAAAAATTATATCAATTTCTTTAATATCAAACAGAATTTAAATAAATTTGCTAAAATATAGCCAAATTTTATAAATAGCTAAAATAAATTTATCATAAAGTCTAAATTTTAAATAAAAGAGTGAATATGAATCCGATATTAAACACTGATAGTTATAAGATTTCACACTATTTACAATATCCAAAAGATATTAAATTTGTAAGCTCATATATCGAATCTCGTGGCGGTAGGTGGAATAGGCTTTTATTTTATGGTTTGCAGATGTTTTTAATGGAATATCTAAGCCAAAAAATTACATATGATCACATTGATGAGGCTGGTGAGTTTATCGCAGCTCATGGAATGAAGTTTAATAAAGATGGCTGGCTACGCATTGTAGAGCATCACGGCGGAGCTTTGCCTTTAGAGATTGAAGCAGTAGCTGAGGGCAGTATAATCCAAACTGAAAATGTGCTTTTGCAAATTAAAAATACAGACCCAAATTTGGCCTGGCTAGTAGGGTATTTTGAGACTGCAATGTTGCGTTCTATTTGGTATCCAGTAGCAGTAGCGACTAATAGTTATTTTTGCAAACAAAATATATTGCATTTTTTAAAAGAGAGTGGAACGCCTGAAAATATAGATTTTGCTCTGCATGACTTTGGCGCTCGTGGTGTAAGTAGCTTTGAGAGTGCTGGAATTGGTGGAAGTGCTCATATGGTAAATTTCAAAGGCTCTGATACCATTACTGGCGCACTCTTTGCTAAAAGGTATTATGGTGCTGATATGGCTGCTTTTAGTATCCCAGCTAGCGAACATAGCACGATGACATCATGGGGTAAAGAAAATGAGATGAAAGCCTATGAAAATATGGTGCAAAGCTATGGTGATGGGATATTTGCTTGTGTAATAGATAGCTATGATACGCTAAATGCAATTGATTTATGGGGTAAGCTTTTTGAGAGGGTTAAGGCAAAAGGTGGTAAGGTTGTCTTGCGTCCAGATAGTGGAAATCCAGTAACTATGGCTAGTGAGTGTATTGAAAAGATGATGAGTCTAGCAGGATATAGCATAAATCAAAAAGGCTATAAAGTCTT
>JAFVMP010000206.1 GCA_017506845.1 Campylobacter sp. | reverse complement strand
TTTTAATTTTAGGGCGTAACATCTTAACAAACACTACTATTAAAAGTGCAAAACCAGCTAATAAATATACTGGAGTTAAATTTTGAAATATCTTATATTTATTAAATGCTAATTCTAAATTTACTCTATTACTATCAGGCAGTACTACAGCGCCAAATTCAGCTTGATATTTTTTAATAGCTTCTATAGCCTCATCAGCCTTACTCCATTCACCACTATCTTGCGCTTCAAGTACTGCTGTAAAGTATCTTTGTAGCATTATAGCTACATTTGAAGCCTCTTGACCGCTTAGCTCCATAAGAGCTCCGCCAGGACTAAGCCAAGTATTATTATAATCATCTTTTTTAGGTATTACTCTAAACATCTCTCCGATAAATACCATATAAAGAATATTTAGCTTCTCATCAGCCTTTATAACATCTTTATCAAAAAGTCCTCTTGTAGCTGGCGCTTTACGATTGGCAAGCTCTGTAAATTTGATTAGCTTATACTCTATTTGACCATCTTTATTAGGGCCAAAGAAATCATCAAAACTAGCATATTTTTGGTTTTTTGGAATTCCTAAGACTTTTTTTAATTCATCATCGCTAATTTTGATAATTGGTACTGAACGCCAATTTTCTGAATTTGCCATCATTGATAAAAATACAGCATTAGCACCCATTGATTGAAACTTATCACTTCGGTAAATTTTATTTAAAATCTCATGTGCCATAGTATCAAATGGCTTCATTCTACCATCTGGACCTTGTATAATTACCGTTGATACCTTATCTATATGGCTTTGTGGAATTTGTGGCATTGTTAGAGCATAGCTATTGTTAGCACCAAATATTGCTAGTCCAGCTATTAAAATCAGCCCAAGCGCCTTAGTATTTGCTTCATTTACAGCTTTAGCAAGTTTTCTAAATCTTGAATGAGGATTCATAACATTTAATAAAAGCCCCAAAGTGAGTAAGAAATACCCAAAATATGTAGGCCATTTACCTGGGTCGCTATTTACTGAAAGTATCGTACCACCTTCATCGGAATCATAACTACTTTGGAAGAATCTATAGCCTTTATAATCAAGAACATTATTCATATAAATTCTATAATCCATCTTAAAATCTCCATCTTCAACTACAATATCACTGCTATAACTCATAGGTGAGTTTGACCCTGGATATCTAGATAGCTCAAAATCTTTTAGATATATGCTAAATGGCAATGTAATAGCCATTGGAGACCATGCTACATAAAATCTTTGCCCCCCAACCTCAACAGGCTCAGGCGGATAGTAGCTTAGCAAGGCTACATCTTTACTCTCGTTATTATAGTTTAAAGTTGCAATTATCGCATCAGCACCAGCTACATTTTCTCCAGCTTTTTCTACCCCTTTTATAGCACTTACTTTCATAGTTTTAGGTGCAAAATTTACTCCACCCATACTATATAGTCTAAGCCCAGCAAACTCAACCTCTGTATCTTTTGGCAATTGGCCTTTACTCATATCGCTCATTACCATATAGCTGATATCTTGATTGGTTTTGATGTAAAATTTGCCATCTTTTAAATAAATTTGAATATATTTACTTCTTGTTGGTTTAGCTCCAAAGCTAAAACTCATATCACCTACTTCAAATTTATCGCCAAGCTTCATAGTAACTGATTCACTATTGCTCTCATCAGAAAATAATAGCTCTAAAACCGGCTCTCCATTTGGACTATCTATCCATGCTGGAATCGCATTTGGGATAAAATCTTTATACTTTAATGTAGCTAATTTATCATAGATATTTAATCTTAGATTAAAATCATTACCAATAGTACTAGATATATATTTTGGCTCTGAGACTGTATAGGTATTATTATCATCACTAGAGATCATTTGAATATAACTTTGCATACTTCTAATCTCATTGCTTCTATCATTTTCTCGGATATTCATCTGACCTTCAAAACCAAAATATCTTGTAATGCCAGCACCAACTAAAATAAATAAAAAGCTTAAGTGAAATATTAAAACAGGAAGTTTTTTGAGCTTAAATAATCTATATTCATATATATTATAGACCAAATTTACACCCAAAATAAGCTGAATCAGCGCAAACCATCCAGCACCATATACTAAAGCCCAAGCAGTTTGAGTGTTATACATACTCTCAATAATTGTCGCAGCGCCACTTGCTACACCAAAAATTAAAAAAAATACAACAGCCGAACCCATACTAAAAAATAACTTATGAATAATGCCCATAAATGCCCTTAAGAAAATTTAAACCATGATTATATTAAATGTAAATAAACATTTTTAAAATAATCTTGTATTGAATTTGAGTTATTTTATAGCTCAAATTTGGCTTGCTATCTGCTCAGCCTTAGCTAAAAGCTCTTTTGCTCCTTGATTTATAAACTCATCAGCTAAAATTTCTCCAGCCTCTTTATATTCAGCCTTATTAAATACTCTTTCATCTTTTAATATCTCTTTACCATCTGGAGTACCTAAAATTGCTTTAACGAAAATTTTATCACCATCTAACCTTGCGCTTACTCCAATTGGGGCTTGACATCCGCCATTTAATCTATGTACAAATGCTCTTTCAATAGTAGTTTCTATAACGCTCTTTTCATCATTTAAAAACTCAATTGCTTCTAAAATATCAGCTCTATCTACTGCTTCAATGCCCAAAGCACCTTGCCCCATTGCTGCAATAGTATTAAGCACAGATACATACTTTACCTCTTTAGATAGATCAAGGCGATTAATCCCAGCCATAGCAAGTATAATAGCATCAAATTCGCCATCTTTAAGCTTAGCAATTCTTGAATTTACATTTCCACGAAGCGAGATAATCTCTAAATCAGGTCTAAGAGCTAAAAGCTGCATTCTTCTACGCAAAGATGTAGTCCCAACTCTTGCACCATTTGGAAGCTCATCAAAGCTTTTAAAATTCATGCTTAGCATAGCATCATTTATATCTTCTCTACTGCAAACACAGGCTAATTTTAACCCATCTGGAAAAGTCGTTGGCACATCTTTTAAACTATGCACAGCAATATCAGCCCTTCCATCAAGCATTGCATTTTCAAGCTCTTTAGTAAATAAACCTTTACCGCCAATCTTAGCTAATGGAGTATCTAAAATAACATCGCCTTTAGTCTTCATAGTAATAATCTCTACACTATGACCACGAGCCTCTAAAAGATCTCTAATATGATATGTCTGCCAAAGTGCTAGGGCGCTATTTCTACTTGCGATTTTAATATTCATCTATCTCTCTCCTCTATAATCTCTACATCTATTATATCATCATTATGATTGGTTTGACGATATTGATTTTGATTATTTTGATACCTAGGAGTACTAAATTTAGAATAAATTTTTAAAGCTAAAGCAACTCCGATCACAATTACCCCAAAAATATCGCTTAACATCCCAGGAATTATAAGGGCCAATCCACCAATAGCAAGCCCTAAACTACCAAATATATCTTTAATATTAAAATAATTCATATTATGAAATAAATTAACAAATCCATAGTTAAATATTAAAAGTACACCAATAAGCGCACTAAGAAAAATTTCACTAAATAGACTTAAAAATCCAAATTCCAATACATATAAAACAACCAATACTATCTCTAAAAAGATATATGGTAGCAATGAAATTCTAATCATACAAGCTCTTTTAATTTGCCTAAAATTTCGCTAGAAGCAACTTTTTCTTTTATTAAACCATCTCTGATTATCAATTCTACTTCTGCATTAGCTAATCCTTTACCCACTACTACACCAAATGGATTTCCAATCAGTTCAAAATCGGCCATCTTTACACCAAATCTCTCATCTCTATCATCTAATAATACCTCAATTCCAGCACTCTCAAGTGCACTCTCAAGCTCTAAAGCAAATTTAGCCTGAGTCTCATCTTTGAAATTTGATACAATTATATGAACGCTAAATGGAGCGCACTCTTTTTTCCATACGCATCCTCTTTCATCATGGCTAGATTCTATTACAACTGCTTCTAATCTGCTTACGCCAATACCATAACAACCCATAATAAACGGCTTAGCCTTGCCATTTTCATCTAAAAATGTCGCATCCATCGCAGATGAATACTTATCTCCTAGCTGAAATATATGGCCAACTTCTATACCTTTAGTTATGCTAAGAGTACCGCCATCAAGTGCTTTATCTCCAGCTTTTACAGCTACTAAATCCTTAAATCTATCTTTATTGAAATTTATAATACTTACACCAATTGCGTGATAATCTTTTTGATTTGCGCCACAAATCATCTCGCTCTCACCATCAAGCTCATTATCAATATAGAAATTTACCC
>JAFVMP010000022.1 GCA_017506845.1 Campylobacter sp. | reverse complement strand
CCTGTTAAATATCTTGCATAATTCTCCACGCCCTTTGTACTTCCAGTAGTAGCTAGCATCTCAAGATCAAATTCAACCCGTTGCTTAAGTCGTTGATATTCAACCATTCGCCCCTGATTTTCATAAAATTTAAGTCTTTCATCTAGTTCAGCCTCAATCCCCTTAATCGCTTCTTTTAAGCGATTTTCTCCGACTACAAATTGACTTGTTGCGTATAGAATAAATTTATTTAAATTTTTAGTTTTTTTATTCTCTAGTGCGTTAAAGTGATAAATCTCTTCAATTTCATCACCAAAAAACTCTAGTCTAATAGCTTCATCGCAAAAATATGCCGGATAGATATCTACTACATCACCATTTACACGAAAATCAGCCCTATCAAAGTAGCTATCATTTCTCTTATACCCCATATCTACTAGCTTTAAAAGTAACTCTTTTTGGCTAATTTGCATTCCACGCTCTAATGTAATAACCATGCCTTTGTATTCGGCTGGATTACCCAAACCATAGTTTGCTGATACGCTAGCTATCACAATCGTATCATCGTGTTCGAGTAAATTTGCCGTAGCTGATAGTCTTAGGCGCTCTAGTTCATCGTTTATAGCGCTATCTTTTTCTATAAATAAATCTTGTCTTGGGATATATGCTTCAGGCTGATAATAATCATAATAGCTAATAAAATACTCCACATGATTATTAGGAAAAAATCCTTTAAATTCACTATATAATTGCGCTGCTAAAGATTTATTATGTGTCATTATTAGCGTTGGGATATTTAACTGCTTTATTACATTTGCCATGGTAAAAGTTTTACCACTACCTGTTACGCCTAGTAATACGCTATACTTTGCACCATTTTTAAATGCGTTTACAATATTGTTAATGGCGTTTTGCTGGTCTTTACTAGGTGAAAATTTACTATTTAAATCAAATTTGTCCATATTATTGCCTTAATTTTTGGCGATTTTACCATTTTTTATTTAACCAAAATTTTAAATTTCCTACACTAAAATTGCTAAAAAATAGCTAAAATTTAGCCCATATTTACAAAAAATATGATAAAATTATCCACTTTAATCACCATAAAATAAGGATTTGTAATGTTAGAAAACGGAAAGGTTTTAAATAATCTAGCTTCAAAAGTAACTGAGCTGATGCTAAAATATGAAGAAGTATGCGAAGCTAATGAGGCTTTAAGAAATGAATTAATTAGCGTTAAAGCACAAAACGAAGCTAAATCAAATCAGATAATGAGGCTTGAAGAGGAGCTAAAAAATCAAGACCTAGCTAGCGATGATTTATTAAAGCAAGTTGAGGCTGTGCTTGGTCGATGAGACAAATCTCTTTAAATATAGCTAGTAAAGATTTTAATATTACTCTTGATGATGAATTTGCTGACTATTTTGAGGAGGAGTTACGACACTATTTGGATGATAAAAATCTCCTTACTATCAAGGCTTTGCTTACTGCCTTTATTCAAAAGTGCTATGAAAATTATGAGCAAAAAAATGAGCTAAGCTCGATTCTTGGCAATATAGACAAAGCCCTAACTCATGATAAAAGCATTTAGCTTAATTGAATTAACATTTGTTATTATTATCCTTGGTGTTTTGTTAGCAATAGCAGTGCCAAGGCTATTTTTTAGTAAAGATGATGCAAATTTACTCAAAATCAAAACCGATATAGCTACAATTCAAGCAAATATTCTCCACCAAAAAACCGCTCTTTTACTTAGTGCTAAAGTGCAAGAACCAGTTTTAAATTCGCAAATTTTAACTGAGTTAAATTTACACAATTGGAGTATTGATAATCAAAATTTAGTTTTTGATAATAGCGTGAGATTTAGCTATGATAGCAATGCTACTATAAATTGTCTAAGCCCACAAGAAATTTGTGATAAACTAAAACTATGAACTACTATGAGATTGCCATAATAGGTGCAAATTTAGCTCCACTTACATATGAGAGTCAGTGCGTGTTAAATGAATTTGAAATAGTTGCTATAAAGCTAAGAAATAAAACTCAAAATGGTTGTATAATAAAAGCAGTATCAAAGCCAGATTTTAAAACATTGCCAGTTATTGAGCGGTTAAATTTAACCTTTACACAGCTACAAATTACATTGGCTAAATTTATTAGTTATTACTATACCTGCGAAATTGGTGTTTCATTAGGATTATTTGAACCTTTTAGCCATTATGGCAAATCAAAGTGTAGTTTTATCAAAGCGCCAAATTTAAGCCCTCTACAGCTTGAAGCTGCTAAATTTATTAAAAAAAATCCTATTAGTTTGCTTTTTGGCGATACAGGAAGCGGTAAAAGCGAGATATATATTAGCTTAATTCGTGAGTATTTAAACCTAGGTAAGCAAGCACTATTTTTAATGCCTGAAATTTCTCTTACACCGCAGATGCAAGAGCGCTTAGAGGCATATTTTGGAGATAGCGTAGGTGTGTGGCACTCTAAAATCACACCTAAAAAAAAGCAAAATTTGCTAAGTGAGTTTAGTCAAGGCAAAATTCGCCTAATCGCAGGCGCACGCTCAGCACTATTTTTGCCTTTTAGTGATTTGGGGTTAATTGTAGTTGATGAAGAACATGATGAGAGTTATAAAAGCAACAGCGACCCATACTATAATGCTAAAGATTTAGCTATTTATATTGCAAATAAAATGGGGATAAAATGCATTTTAGGAAGTGCTACACCAAGTCTAAATAGCTATGCTAAATTTCCGAATTTTAGGCTAAAAGGAAGATTTTACGCATCACAAAAAGAGTATATCTATGACCATAGTCCAACAGGATTAAATGAGTTAATTTTAGGTGAGATTTCACAAGCCTTGCAGGCTAAAAAACAGGTAATAATATTTTTACCAACTAGAGCGAATTTTAAATTTCTAATTTGTCAAAAGTGTGGCCAAAGTATGCAGTGCCCATACTGTTCTATTGCCCTAAGCTTACATAAAAAAAATAGGGCAATGAGATGTCATTACTGCGGATTTGCTTGTATGATTCCTAGTGTTTGCGCTCAGTGTAGTAGCGATATGCTAGAGTCTCGTAAAATCGGAACTAGTGAGTTAGTCGCTCAGATTAAAGAGTATTTTCCATTTGCATCTATAGCGAAATTTGACCGTGATGAGATTACTACACAAAAAAAACTAACAACTCTTCTTAAAAATTTTAATGAATATAAAATTGATATAATTGTCGGTACTCAGATGTTAAGCAAAGGGCATGATTATCATAATGTTAGTCTTGCTATCATTATGGGGCTTGATGAGCATTTAGATTATAGCGATTATCAAGCCAGAAGCAAGAGTCTAGCTCTAGCTATGCAAGTAGCGGGGCGTGCGGGGCGTGCTAACTATGGCAGAGTGATTATCCAGGGATTAAAGTGTGAGTTTTTTGCTGAATATATGGATGAATTTGATCGTTTTATTGCTGATGAGATGGCTGTGCGAGAGGGGCTATATCCACCATTTATGAGGCTTTTGCGTATTAAAATTGAAGATAAAGATGAATCTAAGGCCGTGAGTAAAATGCAGCAAATTTTAGGCAAGCTAAAGAGTATGGCCGAGCTAGAGATAGTAGGGTATGGTAAGTGCATCATAGAGTTGATAGCATCTAAGCACCGCTATCAGATACTTTTACGATCTGCTACTCATACTCCGCTATTAAAGGCTAGTAAAATTGCTAGAGATTAT
>JAFVMP010000205.1 GCA_017506845.1 Campylobacter sp. | reverse complement strand
ATTTTTTCAAATTTGGCTATTTGGCTTTGTGAATTTGAGATTATATCTACTCTTTTTAGACCTAGTTCATTGCAGTGGTTGCTTAGTTTTTTAGCTTTTAGTATTGCAAGTTCAGATGGCAAAAATGGCAAAATCAAAATCCCATAATTCATATTAGGGACGATAAAATCAATTTGATTGCTATATTTTATCTCTTTTTTAAGCTTTAAAAGTTCGCAAAATACCATATTTGCTATTGTTGCTTTGGGATCTTTGTGTAGGCTAAGAGCTGATTTTAAGGCAAAATCACTAAAATATACACGCTTTAGAGTGATATTATCATTGATATGCAAGATAGTTTTTATGAGATTTTGATCCTCTAAATCAGCTATATTTTGATAAAGTTTATCTTTGCTAAGCTTTATATGAGCTTTTAAATTTTTATAAATTTTAAATGAATTTAGCGGCTGATGCATAAAATTTGCGATATTTGCTAATATCTTGATATTTAAATCACCTTTTGATGCTTTTATATGCTTTTGCAAAAATGCCGTAGTTTCAAATTCGCTTAAAAATGGACTAAAAGCCAAATTCCCACGAATCAAAAAGTGGCTAAAAAGCGTTCTAGCTTCATAATTTTTACGATAAAATAGTATAAACTCTTCATAATCAAGCCCGAGTATTTCAAGCTGATTTAATCCATCTATATGCAAAGAATTTAGATCAGTAGAGATGATAATATTATCACAAATAGGTAGTTCTATTTTGGATTTTAGATTTTCAATTGCTAAGGCTTTGATATTTTTGGCCTTGATAAACTCATTTAAGTTATTAAGTTCTATACCAAAACTTCTTATATCATCTAAGTCTATATATAAAAAATTATCAAATTTGCTTAAATGATTTAAAATTAATGAGCTTTTGCCACTTCCATTGGCTCCTTTTAGTAGAATTTTAGAGCCTTCTATGCGTATTTTTCGCTCTAAAAACTCTCTTGATTTTGGCGGGTTTTGATATAAATTTTCTAAGATATTCAAATTTCATCCCCAAATAGCGAAGCCTCAAGTGCTTTTGGTTTAAAACTTTGTCTAGTTAATTCATTTGGGCCATATTTTTGTAGTGCTTCTATATGAGCTTTAACTCCATAGCCTTTATGTTTTGCGTAGCCAAAGTGTGGATAAAAGCTATCAAAACGGCACATTTGTAAATCTCTACTAACTTTAGCAATTATACTAGCAGCGCTAACTTGTGGAATTTTAGCATCAGCTTTAATAATTGTCTCTATCCCATCAATACCATAATTACAATTACCATCATAGATTATTTTATGTTCTCTAAAGTGAAATTTAATCACCCTTAAAGCTCGTCTTAGACAATTGCTAAGCCCGATTTCATCTATAATTTTATTATTAAAATATATGGTTATAAAATCGCATTGTTGGATTAAGCTTGTATATATTTGTTCTCGCTTTTTAGGAGTTAGCTTTTTAGAATCGGTTAAATTTAGCTTACTTACATCGCCATTAAAAGCACATCCACATACAACTAGCTCACCAGCTAAAGCCCCTCTACCAGCTTCATCTACACCGCAAATTTTAGTCAATATTTCTCCTTTTTAACACTGAGTGAATAAGTGCTAAGGCGATAAATAGCATACTAGCTGTGCCGGTTATAATCTCACTAACTTCGTAAAAAATTTTAATAAACATTATCACTGCTAGAGCTAAAATTGCATAGTGAGCGCCGTGTTCTAGGTATATAAAACTCTCAAGTATCTTTTGCCTAACCATATAGATAGTAAGACTTCTAACAAACATAGCCCCAATCCCAAGACCAATCATAATAATAAAAATATCTTGACTCATCGCAAAAGCTCCAATAACTCCATCAAAGCTAAAGCTAGCATCTAAAACTTCAAGATATAAAAATCCCATTATCCCGCTTTTAATTCCACTTGTACTAAATATCTCATCAAACATCCCTAGCCCTAAATGCAGCACTATAGCACTAAAATATGCGATAGCATAGGTAGAATTTTGGGTTAGCATAATTAGGATTATTCCAGTTAAAATAGCAATAAAAAGAGTTATATTTTGAGATTTTGAAAAGGTTTTAATTAAATGATTATCCTCTAAAAATCTAATCCATTTTGTCTCTTTTTCTTCAAAAAAGAATGATAAAAATACCATTAGTAAAAATCCGCCACCAAAGATATAAATTTGATTTTTATTACTATGTAGAGCGTGATGATACTCATCTGGATTATTTAGTGCTAAATTTAGCGTCTGTAGCATCCCCATATCAGCAGCAATTGATACAATAAGAATTGGAAATAAAAATCTCATTCCAAAGACAGCAATAGGAATTCCATAGATGATAAATCGCCTTTGCCATACTTGAGACATATGACGTAAAATTCTAGCATTTACCACAGCATTGTCAAAGCTTAAGCTAACTTCAAGAATAATTAATAAAACACAGATATAAACAGCAACAAATCCACCCAAAAAATATGCTGCTACTAGACCTAAGATCGTTAAAATAAATGATGAATAGAAGTATTTCATGATCTAAAAAATAGCCTAGAAACTGCTAAGAATATCTCACTAGCTGCAGATTTCAAATTTTCTTTAGCATCACTTTTGCTGATATTTGGAAAAATCGCACGCATCTCTACATTAATTGGTGTACGATTAAAGTTTTCATTAAGCATAGAAAGGATTATATTTTTGTATTTACTAGCTTGATTAAATGGCGAATTATTTTCATCAATATTATCTAAAGATTTCCAGTTTTTAACCTCTATTATATAAATTCCAAGCATTGGGTGAATAAGTAAAATATCAATTTCGTAAATTATATTGGCATTTTGAAATTTAGCTTTTGGTATTAGGTAGTAGTTTTCATTGCTATGTTGT
>JAFVMP010000021.1 GCA_017506845.1 Campylobacter sp. | reverse complement strand
GATTCGCAAATTAAACTTAACGGCTTTAGAATTGAACTTGGCGAGATTGAGACTGCACTTGGGGCGCATCCTGATATTCATAGAGTTGCGTGCATTTTTAAAGATTATCAAATCATTGCATTTTATGAGAGTGCTAATGTGATTACAAATTTAAAAGAATTTTTAAAATCAAAACTCCAAGAGTATATGATTCCACGCAAATTTATTCATAAAAGTAAATTTAAACTCAATCAAAATGGAAAAATTGACAAGGAAGCGCTAAAAAATGAGTGAAGCTAAAATTTTATTAAATGAGATTGGTAGAGATGATATTAGTGATGATAGCTCAAATTTATTAGATTGTGGGCTAATTGATAGCGTTGATATTATATCCTTAGTTGCTGCTATGGCGGCACGATATGGGAAGGATTTAGATGCAAAGTTTTTAAGTGCAGAGAATTTCCAAAGTATCGCTGCATTAGATAAGATGATAAAAGAGGCATATGGAGTATAAAATGGATTATAAAAAAGAGTATATTTACGCCCCAAAGTGCTATGAGAGTTGCGCTGGGTATTGCTGTGCTGGATTTACTAATCCAAATTTTAAGCTAATTCGCTCAAATTTCATAGCTTTGCCACTTTTTGATATAGAGTATCAAGAGTATCTAAAAGCTGGCGCTATAAATGGTATGGAAGTAGCTAAAAAAAGTGAGAAATTTAGATTAAAAGGCGGTCAAACTATCACTCTACACTGGCTTCACTGCGATAAAAAGGGGCTTTGTAATCCTCACGCCAATCGCCCATTAGTTTGCAAGTTATATCCGATCTTACCTAAAGTTAGCCCAAATGGTGATATTTTAGGATTTTTTAATGGGACGATTTTTGATCTATTTTTTAGTGATAAATCTCATCCTTGTACTCTTATAAGGCAAAATAGACAAGAAACTCAAGATATACTAAAAGCCAATTTAAAAGATCTTTTAAAAGATCCAAATTATATATTTATATTTATGGTAGCAAATATCGCAGTAGAGCATTTGCAAAACTATATAAAAGCTAAATTTGGCACATATATCATTGATGATATAGCGTCTAATAAGTTAGCTGAGTTTTGGAATGAAGTAGAGATGGCAATGGTGCTTAGACGTGCGTGGAATACGCATGAATTTGCCTCTGATATAGAAAAAGCATATAAAAGCGTAGCCCAAATTTGGGGTGAGTTTTTACCGATTGAACCATGAATTTAGATGAAAAACTAAAAAAATCTGAGCGCCTAGAGAGTCGTCCGACTTACTATATAACTGAGTATATTTGGCGAGTTTTGATAATCCAAAGATTTATCTTGCCTTCACTCTTGCATACAGCTATTACGCCAAATTTAATTACAATCTTTGGTATAGCTTGCACTTTACTAAGCTTTACTTTGCTTTATAATGGATATAATGTTCTTAGTGGAATTTTTTATCTTATTTATAGCTTAGCTGATCATACAGATGGAATGCTTGCTAGGCTTAGGGGGCAAAGTAGCACTTTGGGTCATTATATGGACTATGTTAGTGATTATATAGCGTGGTTTGGCTTAATAGTTTTGGCTGGATATTTATATGATATCAATGCTTTTTTAGTGAGCTTTATGTGTTTTATTTTGCTTTTTCATCAGCAATTTTGTAAGCATTTTATCCATGCTCGTCTAAAAAAGCTTAAAAATATCCACCGATTTGGGTTAAAAAAGTGGCTTTTAGAGCGCGGGTTTTTACTTGGGATTGATGCGAGTTTATTAGCGTGGATTTTAGCCTTTGGGATATTTAGCGGTGAGTTTGAAATTTGCTTTTATATCCTTGGGGCGATATATATTTTAGATATCATTTATAGACTTTTTGAGTTAAATTTGAATTTCAAAATACAAAAAAAATTAGGGGGGGGGTAGATGGACTTTAAAGATAAAACCTATATCATAACTGGTGCCACATCAGGTATAGGTAGATGTATAGCTCGTACTCTAGCTAAAAAGGGTGCTAGACTCTTATTGCTTGGTAGGGATATTAAAAGATTAAATTCGCTCACAAATGAACTAAGCTTAATAAGTCAAACCAGTCATAGTGTAGCAGTTTTTGACTCTAATAATTTAGATAGTATTGAGAGCGCTGTGGCTGAATTTGCTAGCGAATTTAAATTAAATGGTTTTATTCATAGTGCTGGAGTTCTTAATCCAATGCTACTGCGTGATCTAAATTTAGCCAAAATGCATGAGTTAATAAACATAAACCTACTAACATTTTTTGCGCTTGCAAAATCTGCACTAAAGCATAGCAGATATATCAAGGGTGACACTAGTATAGTAGCTATTAGCTCTATGGCTGCATTTGGTGCCGAACCTGGTCTAAGCGTATATAGTGCTAGTAAGGCTGCACTAAATTCAGCCGTGCGAAGTCTAGCTAAAGAGTATTCTAAAAAAGGAGTTCGCATAAATGCCGTAGCGCCATTATTTGTCAATACACCGATGTATGAGAGCTTTACTAGCGAATTTATATCTAAAGAAACTCAAGATGAGCGATTAAAAGAGATAATGCCACTTGGGTTGATTGAGCCTAAAGAGGTGTCTGATTCGGTTTTGTTTTTGCTTAGTTCTAAAGCTAGCAGCATTACTGGAGAGTGTCTTAAAATCAGCTCAGGGGGGGGATTTAGGCTTTGATAATTTTAAATTTGAGTGTTAAAAAGGAAAGCAATATATGAAAATTGCATACTACCTACCAAATGAGCGTGTAGATAATGAATATTTTGCAACCTTAGCTAATAGCGATGAGTGGAGCTGCGAACAAATTTATAAAAAATCTGGTATCTTAAGCCGCCAAAAATCTGCTAATGATGAACTAACTAGCGACCTAGCTGCTAAAGCTGCTTTGAATTTAAGTAAAGAGTATGATATAGACTTTAGCGATATAGATACGCTATTGCTTTGCACTCAATCTCCTGAGTATCTCCAGCCAGCAACTGTCTATCTGCTTCATCATAAGCTAAATTTACCTAAAACAACAAACGCTATGGAGATAAATATAGCGTGTAGTGGCTACATTCATGGTCTATTAGTGGCTCAATCATTAATACTATCTAATAGCGCTAAAAAAGTACTACTATGTACAGCTGATATGTGTTTTAAAATGTTTGAACATAGCGATATGGCTCAAAGGATACTTTTTGGTGATGGAGCTAGTGCTACGATAATTGATAAGAGTAACGCTCATAAAATTGCTCAAGTGATTAGCGGTACAGATGGGAGTGGGTTTTTTAGTATGTATAAACACCATGGAGGCTATGCTAGTCCATTTAATGGGCAAGATCCAAAAGATATAGCCCTAACAATGAATGGCCCTGAGGTTTTTTTATTCACTATTAGAGAGGTACCAAATTTAGTTAGGCAAACTCTAAAAGCAAATAATTTAACTGTTGATGATATTGACTTTTTTGTCTTTCATCAAGCAAATTTATTAATTTTAGAAGCCATTACTAAATCGCTTAAACTTGAGCGCTCAAAGGTAATTTTTGATATAGAAAATATAGGTAACACATCATCATCAAGTGTGCCAATTGCCCTAAAAAGAGCCATAGAAAATGGCACTATAAAACCAGGTTTTAAGGTATTAATAGCTGGTTTTGGCATTGGGCTTGCATGGAGTGCTACAGTAATAGAGATCTAAAAGGATAAAAATGGATACAAAAATAGCAAAATTTAAAGATGTAATAGAATGTGATGAGACTCTAACACCGCAAACCCCGCTAGACTCCATAGCTGAGTGGGATTCAATGGGTAAGATTAGTACAATTGTAATGTTGGCTGATGATTATGGTTATACACTTACATTTGATGAGTTAAAAAACCTAAGTGTTGTTGGTGATATTTTGGATTTGATGAATGAATAAATTTACTAGATATGGCATACAAATCGCTCCACTAAAGCTAAAAGATATTGAAATTCTTAGAAAGTGGCGAAATGATCCTAAAATCTCTAGCTTAATGCTTAGTCAAAATGGAGAATACATCACAAAAGAGCAGCAACTAAAGTGGTATGACTCTATCAAAGATAAAACCGATGCGCTCTACTATATGGCCTTTGTGGATGAAATTGCCGTGGGATATTTTTGCTTTCAACAAATAGCTAATAAATGCGCAGTACCTGGAGAAATTTTAGTTATACCATCACAAATGGATCAAGCTAGAATCACATTTGGAGCATATTG
>JAFVMP010000204.1 GCA_017506845.1 Campylobacter sp. | reverse complement strand
GGCGCATAGCTTCTCCAGCCTAAATTTCCATCATCAAAGCGGATAAAGACATTATTTATCCCTAAATTTTTCATTAATGCTTTAGCTGAATTTGCTAGTGCTTCGATTCTTTCTACGCTAAAAACTCGCCTAGCAACTTTGGCTAAAATCGCTGCTTGATACCCGCTACCACAGCCAATTTCTAGTATATTATCGCAGTTTTCAGCCTCAAGCGCCATTGTCATCTTAGCCACTGTTAGCGGTGAACTAATCCACTGATTTGAACCAATTGGGTGCGCATCAAGCTTAAAAGCATTGATAGATACCGGCACAAAAGGTGTTCTAGGCGTACTGCTAAAGGCCTTATAAACCAAGGGGCTAAGTTCTACGAAATTTGCTATTTCATCGCTCATTTTTTGACATTTTGCTGCTTCTAAACTACTCATCATCTATCCATTTTCTAAATTTTTTAATCAAATTAATATCAAATTTAGCCACATCTGCCTTGCTACCATCAGGGGCAAAAACTGCACTAAATTTCAAATCCACATCGCTACACGCTAAAGTGTAACAACGATTTTGCAGAGCCAAAGCCTTGCATAAAGTCTCATAATGCTCACGCCTACTTTGCCCCCACATTGCTGGTACTAGTATAACATCAGCACCACGCAATCTACTCCAAAGATCTATAAATCTAAGCTCAAAACAGATCAAAACGCCAACTTTTATCCCTGCTATTTCTCGGATAAAAATCTCATCTAAATTTCCAAATTTAAAAATTTTATCCTCACCATTTGGCTTAAATAATTTATATTTTCTTTGTTTAAACTCAAGCCCATTTGAGCCTAAAAGCCTAAACTCATTATATCCATCAAACTCGCAACTATACCCTAGATATGCACCACTTTTTAAAAAATTGGCTAAATTTTCATCTAAATCCAGCCAAAATTGCCTATCAAGTCTCTCATAGCCGCTAACACACAGCTCAGCACAAAGCGCTAAATCCCCACTTTTAAGCGAACTAGCAAATTCGCAAAGCTCGCTAGCTCTACGAACTGCTCCTAAAGAGCTTAAAACTTGCGTTTTAAGATTAGAAATCATCAAAGCTTAAGCTGCCTTTGCTATAATTTGTTACCTTACTTTCAAAGAAATTTGACTTTTGGTCATTAAATTTAGCAAAATCATCAACCCACTTAATTGGATGAGTTACATTATATAGCTTTTTAAGCCCAATTGATGTAAGTCTATCATCTACTAAATACTTTATATATTGCTCGATTATATCATCTGTAAAGCCCATTATTTGATTTTGAGTAATATATTTACCCCATTCAATCTCTAAAGCTCCAGCCTGTTGAAACATATCATAAATTTTAGCCTCAATTTGTGGAGTAAATAGATCTGGACGCTCCTTACGAACTGAGTTTATCATATTTTGAAATAGCAATAAGTGAGTAATCTCATCACGCTGGATAAAGCGTATCATCTGCGCAGATCCTAGCATCTTTCCAGCCCTTGCTAATGCATAAATTGCCGTAAATCCACTATAAAAATATACACCTTCTAGAATTTGATTTGCTACCATAGCTAAAAGTAGCTTCTCATCAGTTACATCGCCAGCAAGCTCTTCATATACGCTTGATATATAATCATTTTTACGCCTTAGGACATCATCGTGCTTTTCCATTTCATATATTAAATCAGTATTATCACAAATTGCCTCTACCATTACAGCATAGCTTTTTGAGTGGTTTGCCTCTTCGTAGGCTTGGCGTGCTAGAACAGCATTTATCTCTGGAGCTGTGATATATGGGTTTATATTATCGGCTAGATTGTTTGTTTGAAAACTATCCATTGATATAAGCTGAGACCAAACTAGATCATACATTCTCTTTTCAGCTGTTGTTAGATTACAAGCATAATCACGCACATCATCAGTAGTATCAACCTCTTTTGGAAACCAAGTATTAGCCTCCATAATATCCCATAGCTTAAGCGCCCAAGTATATTTAGCCTTAGTAAAATTCAAAATCCCATGCGGATTGCCGTTAAAAACCTTGCGGTCATTTAGCGTCTCATCGGAGCTTGGATTATATATCTTTTTTCTATTCATTTTAATTCCTCTCTTTTTAGATTTAAATTTTAATTTTTGGTTAAATTTATAGTTTTAATCAAATTCCCTAGCTCTAGTTCTAATCTCATCAAAACTAAATTTACGCAAAATCTTGCCATCTTTAAAAACTAAATTTAGCCAATTAGTCTTATTACCAAGCTCATCAGCTCTAATTGTTTTATAAATTTCATTTTCTTTAATTAGTGCTAAACGACCAGATTTAGAACGCTTTTTAGGGTCAGTTACTGGATTTTTATATACATCTCTCCAGTTTATCCCATCGCTACTAACAGCATTTACCTTCATAGCAAATCTAAGCGTATCACGATTTAAATGTTGAAGCAATGCCCCGCCCATACCAAAGATTATATTATCGCTACTAATCTTTCTAAATTTAAGCTCATTTAAGATATCTTCTATGCTTTGAGGATTTATCCCATCGCCATATATCAAACGGATATGATCTGGTAAGACTTTATAGCCTTTTTGATTTATGCTATATCCTGCTAGACTCATCATCTTTTCAATACACTCACTAGCCATAGTTACTGGATTTCCACTATCTGGACGCAAGACAACCTTACCACCTTTTGCCTTAACCCT
>JAFVMP010000203.1 GCA_017506845.1 Campylobacter sp. | reverse complement strand
AATATACCTTGTATCCTCGACTTTTTAGAATTTTACCAGTCTCTAAAGCAATGCTAAGAACGATATTTTTCTCATATAATTTATTTTTTCCAACAGCACCTGCGTCTTTGCCACCATGCCCTGCATCTAATACGATTACCCTATTTTTATTTGCACCTCTTGCTTGTGCCTTTTGTGCCGTAGTTTTACTAATATTTTTTTGTGTATCATTTTTGATATCAGACTTAGCTGAAGTTGTTTTTAGACTTTGCTTTTGTTCATTAGTCTTTGTTTTTTGAGTTGCTTGTTGGTTTGTTTTAGCGCTCTTAGTTTTAGTAGTTGCTTTTTGAGTGCTATTTTTTATGCTAAAAATTATATTTTTACCATCAATAGTGTAATTAATCTCTTGCTTTGTATCATTTGTAAATACAATTCTAACACTATTTTTATCAAATTGTGCTACTCTTATTTGATCTGAAATTTGGCTTTTTTTATTCTTATATGATGTAGTCAAAACCCCATCAAAATCAAAAATTTGACGATAGCTTTTATTTGTGTTGAGCTGAGATTTTTTGATTTTTATATTGCTGCTATTTTCGTTTAGTCTAATAATAAATTCATCTTTAGAACTACTAGTAGATAGGATTTTATACTCTATTTTTTGAACTATCTTACTGGTTGTATTCTTAGCTAACTGAGCTGGCTTTTTAGTTTCTACTATTTTTGGCTTTAATTTGCTAAATTTTGAACTAAGTAAATCTAACTCATTAGCATAAACACTATAATCAATCCCAAGGCTCTTACCACCACTTACTAATCTCTCAAGGCATTCTAGCTTTAATTTATCATTATTATTTAAAATAGAACTAAGATAGACACCCTTTAATTCGTGGTAAATTTGGATTCTATCTTGCTTATTTGCCTTGGCAAATTTATTATCAAATTCATCAAAAACACCACCACCAAAGGCAAAAACAGCAAGAAAAAACGGAAGTAAAAGCTTAGCTATTTTCCCCATAAACCAACTTTTTCATAAGCTCTTTAACGCTAATTATCTCATTTAATCTATATCCATTTGCTCCACTAAAAAATAGCCCAGTCTCCTTATTTCCACTTACTGCATCATAGAGCCTATCAGCTATACAATATCCTACTTGTTTAGCCTCTTTACCACGCTGGCAAGGAGCTACACAGTTGCTAATACATTGAATTTTTGGGCCAGCATTTTTCTCTACTAAATCTAATAAATTTGTCTGAATTCCGCGTGCTGGATAGCCTACAGGACTTTTAATTAGTTTAATATCTTCTTTTTTAGCATTTAATAAAACCTCTTTAAATCCATCTGCTGCATCGCACTCATGAGTTCCTATAAATCTAGTCCCCATTTGCACGCCACTGGCTCCAAGGCTAATTGCCTTAACAATATCATCATGATCCCAAATACCACCAGCTGCTACTACTGGGATTGGATTTCCACCTACCTCAGCCCATCTAGAAGCCTCATCTACTACTGGTTTAATAAGATTTTCTAGCTGATAGTTTGGATCTAGACACTGCTCATATGTAAAGCCTTGATGTCCGCCACTAAGCGGCCCTTCTAACACAACAGCATCTGGTAAGCGATTATAGCGGTCATACCAGCGTTTGCATATAATCTTTAACGCTTTAGCAGAGCTAACAATCGGCACAAGCGCTACATCGGCAAAACCTTTAGTAAGCTCTGGTAAATTTGTTGGAAGTCCAGCCCCTGAAATTATAATATTTATGCCGTGTTCGCACGCATCTTTTACTATTCTAGCATAATCATTGCTAGCACACATTATATTTGCTGCTAGTGGTTTATCTCCACAAATTTTACGCGCATTGTCAATTATAGCTTTAAAGCCATTTCTAGAGTAAAAATTTACACTATCATATGGTTTTGAATTTAACTCTTTTGTAATATGAGCTCTATGCTCATAGTATCCAGTTCCAACAGAGCTAATTACACCTAGTCCGCCATTTAAGCTTACATTACCAGCTAGCCTATTCCAGCTTATGCCAAGTCCCATACCACCTTGGATAATAGGATATTTAATCTCATATTTGCCTATTTTTAAACTTTTTAATTCCATTATTTTACCTCTAATCTAGCATAAGCTTTTTTACCAACTTGCAATACATACTCACCCTTACTAAGTCTTAATTGATCATCGCTAATTTTAACCTGATCAACGCTGACTGCATTTGCTTTAATATGACGACGAGCATCTGAATTTGACCCAGCTAGCTTGCACAGGCTAAGTGCCTCTACAATCCAGATATCACCAGCTTCTATCTCAAATTTAGCCATATCGCTTGGAAGCTGTCCTTTAGCATGAACTCTATTAAATTCATCTCTTGCAGCTAAGGCTGCTTCTTGAGTATTAAATCTAGCTGCCAGCTCTAAAGCTAGATTTTCTTTTGCAACTTTAGGATGAAGTGTGCCATTTTCTACGTCTCTTTTTAGCTTTTCTATCTCATCATTACTTAAACTACTAAGCAGTTCATACCAAACCCACATAAGCTCATCGCTAATACTTAAAGTTTTACCAAAAATATCATTGGCTGATTCAGTTACACCAATATAATTGCCTAGGCTTTTACTCATCTTATTAACGCCATCAAGCCCAACAAGAAGTGGCATCATAATAATTGCTTGTTCTTTGCCAATGTTATAAGTACGACCAAGAGTCCTACCCATTAAAAGATTAAATTTCTGATCTGTTCCACCCATCTCAATATCGCACTTCATCGCCACACTATCATAACCTTGTAACAGTGGATATAAAAACTCACTAATAGCAATTGGCGTCTCAGCCTTATATCGTTTAGTAAAGTCATCACGCTCAAGCATTCTAGCTACATTAAAAGTACTAGCAAGTGCTATAAGTCCATCAGCACCTAAAGTATTAAGCCAAGCAGAGTTAAACATTACTTCAGTTTTACTCTCGTCTAATATTTTAAAAACTTGCTCTTTATATGTTTTAGCATTTTGAGCTATAACCTCATCGCTTAAAATTTTTCTAGTTACACTCTTGCCGGTTGGATCGCCAATTTTTGCAGTAAAATCACCGATCAAAAACTGCACAATACCGCCGTGTTCTTGTAGTAGTCTCATCTTATTTAAAACTACTGTATGTCCTAAGTGAAGATCTGGAGCCGTAGGGTCAAAGCCCGCTTTAATATAAAACCTCTCACCCTTTTCATAATAGTTTTTGATCAAATTTTCAATGCGTTCATAGTCAATTATCTCAGCTGTTCCACGCTTGATCTCACTCATAATTTTAGCTATCATACATCTTCCTTAATTTTTATATGCGTCACTTAGCGAACTAAATTCAGCTATTTTATAGCGATCCTTTAGTTTATCCTTAATTGAAGAACTATCTAAATTTTCACTTAATTCTATCACTACATCAAAATAATCAGCAGCAATCAAATCATCACTCTCACTAAGCGTAATAGTAACTAAATCAACATTTAGTTTAGCAAGATAGGTTAAAAACTCAGCCAAACTTCCACGCTTATTCTCAATACTTACAATTACTTTATATCTATGTGGAGCGTTTCTTGTCCATTTGACAAAAATCATCTCCTCTTTATCGCTCATGAGTTTTGCAGCTCTTTCACATAATTTATGATGAACTGTAACATTGCTACCATTTCTAAAACCTATAATATCATCGCCGCGTTTTGGATTACAACAATAATCAAAATCTACGCTTTTAATAGTATAATTTGAATATACTACAATATTATCAAATTTTTGCTTTTTAATCTCATGTTTGTCACTAAATTTAAGTGAAAATAGCTTATCTTTTTTGGAGTGAGTATCTAGAATTTGAACTATCTCTTTTAAATAGACTGAATCAGTAGCAATTTTTGAAATTTTTTTAGTTAAACCCTCTTGTTCCAACCACTCTAAAATTTTAACCTCGGTAACATTAAATATAGCAACTAAAATATCAATAGATACTTGATAATTAATATCTCTTAACTTTTGACGGCAAAAGCTTCTAATAGTCGCCCTAGCCTTACCTGTTTTGACGCTATCTAGCCAACTACATCTATATTTGGCCTCATCTCCAGTAATAATACGAACTATATCTCCATTTTTTAGTTCAGTAAGTAATGGTACTTTTATTCTATTTATATAGGCTTCTTTAGCGTGCAAACCAACCTCAGAGTGAATCTCATACGCATAATCCAAAGCCGTAGCACCTCTAGGAAGTGTAAATATTCCACCTTTTGGCGAATATACCGCTATATCTTCTACATATAGGCTATCTTTTGCGTACTCATATAGATCTTCAATGCTTTTATCATCACTCTCTTGAGCCTTTATATCACTTAACCAATCAAGCTTAGGAGAAACCAAACCACCGCTTTTATATTTCCAATGAGCTGCGACTCCATACTCTGCTGTTTTATGCATATCAAATGAGCGAATTTGAGCCTCGATAATAGTTTTATTATCAAAAATTGTCGTATGGATCGTTTGATATCCATTTTGTTTTGGTAAAGCTATGTAATCTTTAAATCTTGATATTAAAGGATTAAAATTCATATGTATAATACCAAGAGCTAAATAACAATCTTTTGGATTATGAACAAGAATTCTAATAGCTAAAAGGTCTAAAACCTCCTCTAGACTAATTCCCTTTCTTTGCATCTTTAGATATATTGAATAGTAGTGTTTAATACGCTTTTGAATAATAAAACTATCTTCAGAAAAGCCGTGAGCGAGGAGCTTTTCGCTTACTTTTTGGCTAAATGAGTTAATTTTAAGCTGAAGCTGTTGTTTATGCTCATTGATATATGACTCAATCCCAGCATACTCTTTAGGCATAACATATTTAAAGCTTAAATCCTCTAATATATTTTTAATAGATGAGATACCAAGTCTATGGGCAATTGGCGCATAAACCACCAATGTTTCTTCTGATATTCTTTTTTGCTTTTCTGGTCTTAATACGCCTAAAGTAAGCATATTATGAAGCCTATCACATAATTTAATAATAAGAACCCTAACATCTTCTATTGATACCAAAAGCATCTTTCTAAATGTTAAAGCTGAGGCTGCTAATTTTTCATTAGAACTTGAGCTAATTAACTCATTTTCTCTAATTGCTACAATCTTTGTAAGCCCACGAACAAGCACAGCAACCTCTTCGCCAAATTCAAATTGCAACTCCTCTTCACTGCATTCAGTATCCTCGACTACATCATGTAACAATGCAGCAATAAGCATACTCTCATCACCGCCCATATGCGCTACAAATGAACAGACTAAAATCGGGTGTATCGAGTACGGCTCACCACTTTTTCTAAACTGTCCATCATGTAACCTAATACAATAATCAACTGCTTTAAGTAGCATACCAGTAGGCTTAGCTACTGAGTATAAAACATCCTTTGCCGATTCTATGCTTTTAGCACAGACAACATCATCAATGAGCTGCTCTAAAAGCTGCTCGCTATCTATTTGATTCAACGATTCCCTCTAAAGCGATTTTGCCTTGCGCTATCTCTAAAAGCGCAATATCTGTAAATTTCATCTTTTGAGCATTAACATCTACTAAAATTTGAGCACCATTTGCTATAGCTTCAGCTCTTTTTGCTACTAAAAGTGCTAGTTGATATCTATCATCACCTACGGCCTCTAAAGCTTTAGCTGCAATCTCTTCTATTCTCATCATTATCCTTTCTTATAAGCTTTTAACAACTGAGCAGTTACTATAATCACCATTTGCAATTTTTAGCAAATTTCCTTCTTCAAACATATTACAAACTACAATTGGCAGAGAATTATCCTTAGCTAGAGCTATAGCAGTGTCATCCATAACCTTAATATTATCTTCCATTGCTCTTTCATAGCTTAGCTCATTTAGTAGCTTAGCATCACTAAATTTCATTGGATCTTTATCATATACGCCATTTACTTTTGTAGCTTTTATTATCATATCAGCATCTATCTCAATAGCTCTAAGAGTTGCAGCAGTATCAGTGGTAAAAAATGGAT
This sequence comes from Campylobacter sp., assembly GCA_017506845.1. GTDB lineage: Bacteria > Campylobacterota > Campylobacteria > Campylobacterales > Campylobacteraceae > Campylobacter. The sequence goes on along the minus strand of JAFVMP010000203.1, from coordinate 8,000 downwards.
TTCCCGTCCCAGCAGCAAATATTACAACTCTTTTTTTCTGTAGATGTCTTTGCGCTCTACCTGTAATAAATGTCTCGCAAATTGCTTCCATCTTAATAGCGCTTTGTACTCTAACATCTACTCCAGAATGCTCTATAGCCTCACGCATTGCAATTGCATTTATAACAGTTGCTAGCATACCCATATGATCGCCACTTGTTCTTTTAATTATGCCGCCCTCAGCCGCACTTACACCACGGATAATATTACCGCCCCCAATTACTATACCAACTTCAATGCCACTATTTACTAGTGATTTTATCTCACCAGCAATATACTTTAAGATCTTAGAATCGATCCCAAATCCATTACCGCCAGCAAGCGCCTCTCCTGAAAATTTAACTAAAATTCGCCTATTCTTATTCATTACTATCTCCATAAAATTTGGCAATTATATCTAAAACAAATTAAAAAATGCATTAATCAACCATGATAATTGAGACTAAATTTAGATTAATCATTTCATTGATATCAACTCAAGTGGGTTTATATGATAATTTTTCTGTGTTACTTCAAAAGTTAAATCCTGTCTAACTCTTCCAATAACATAGCCTTTTTTAACTTTTTGTCCAACCTTAATAGTAGGAGCAATCTTGTCTAAATGGGCATAAATTGTATGAATTCCATTGCTATTTTCAACAATCACAACCTTATCTAATACAGGAGTCTCTTTAGCAAATACAATAGTTCCAGCTAAGACATTTTTAACTCTTGCATCAGTAGTAGCTGAACGCAACACAACAGATTCATTGAAAATTTTAATATTATAAACTGGATCAACATAATCACCAAATTTTTGTTTAACACTAAATTTATCTAGTGGAGCAATAGTTTTAGCTCCATTATATCGCTTTACATTCCCAGCTTGATAGCTTGTACCTATCACTCTTACATCATCGTTTTTAGCTGTGGCTTTGGTTTGGGTTTGCTGTTTTGGTTGTTCTTTTGGTTTTATAGCTAGAATTTGTAAGCTCTCAAGCGTTTTTCGCATCTCATCTTGTTGCTTTTTGATATTGGCTAATTTTTTAGAATATATACTCTTATCTTGGTTTAAAATCTCCAAATTTTTCTTTTGCTTAGTTTGGAGCGATTTTAAAGCTTTTTGTTTTTGGCGAAATTCTTTTAAATCAAATTTAATCGATTCAATCTTTTTTGATTGTGATTTTATCAAATTTGTAGTCTCTTCATAATCTTGAGCTAATTTTTTAAATTCACTATTCATTACACTATTTAAATTTTTTAAAATCTCAGTTGCTATTATGCTATCTTGACTCTCACTATAATCATTTGGCGCTACTAAATCATAGGCAAAATCTTCGCTTATAATTTTGACTAGCCTAAGCTCCATATCTTTTTGACTACGAATTAACTCACCATTTTGGCTAGTAAGCTTATCTAGTTCAAGATTAGCACTATGAGCACTATCTTCTAATTCCTCAACTTGCTTAGCTAGCTCTTCAATCTGCTTAGCAGTATTTTGCACAGCTTTATTGCCAGCAATTATATCATTAGCTAACTCTTCAAGTTTTTTATTTATCTGGCTTTCAAGCTTTTTGGCTGAATCAATACTATTTTTTTGATCTTTAATTTTATCAGATACATTTGCGCTAAAAAGCGAAGAAAAAATCAAGCCAATAAACAAAAATCTAATCATTTACGAACGCCTTGAAAATAGCATAACAAGACTAACTGCGATAATAGATATACTAATAGAAGCACTAAATAAAATCAAAGCATCACTAAAAAGATTTAAATTTGGCTGTTCAAATCCAATAGAAAAGATTGCGCTTTGAAAACTAGGAAGTGCTGGAAAAATCGCATAAAATACCACGACAAGCGTAGTAGCAATAATACTATCAACCACAGCAAGCTTATAAAGCATAGCAGATTTTAGCCAATACGGCGCCCCAAAAAGAGTCATAATCTCAACACGCCTACGGTGCTCATAAAGCCAAATTCTCATCTGTTTAAACACTAAAACAAGTCCTAAAAGTCCAACCATAAACGCAAAACACTCAGCTACATTTTTAGATAAAACTAGCATATTATAGACTTGATCGTGTGTTTTAGAAAATGTCTCGACTCGCTTTATACCTTGAATTTTGCTCAAATTTTCTTTAATATCTTCCATTGTCTCTTTTGATGGAAATTTAGTCAGTTTGAGTGAGTAGAATTTTGGTAAAATGCTAATTAGTACAGATATATTCTTAGATGATATATCATTTTTAAGGCGGTTTAAAACACTTTTTGGATCAAGACTAGTAAGAGAAGCAAAAGTAGGAATAAGCGAAATTAATGACTCTTGGTTTAGATTGTTTTCTGAGACAATTATAATATTATAATCATTTGCCATTTTTATTTCATAATCACTCACAAATTTGCCCAGCATTAGGCTAAATTCAATCGCAAAAAGCAAAATTAAAAGTGGAAAAATAACGCTAATATGGCTCTTAAATGATCTCATTTACCTCTCCATTTGACAGCTCAAAGTGACGATAATGCATTCTTAAACCTGCTGGAATCTTATGCGTTACGACCACTACGCAAGTACCAAGCGCTTCTCTTGCTGAACGAAGCAACATCCATATTACTTCGCTTGAGTAATCATCTAAACTTCCAGTTGGCTCATCACATAATAGCAGCTGAGGATTATGAGCCAAAGCTCTAGCCATAGCAACTCTTTGCTGCTCTCCACCACTTAATTCAAGCGGAAATCTATCAGATTTATGCAGTAAATTTACATGATTTAAAAGCTTTGCAGCTTGCTTTTTGCACACACTTTGATTATAACCTTTAATAATTAGTGGAAGCATTACATTTTTTTCTACATTCCATTCATTTATTAGGCGAAAATCTTGGAAAATTATTCCAACTCTTTGACGAAGAAGCGCTAAACTAGAATGATTAATACCTTTGAGTTCATTTAAGCAGACATTTAAACTTCCATCACTAATAGCCATATCGCCATACATAGAGCGAATTAAAGTAGATTTACCACTGCCGCTTTTGCCAGTAATAAAGACAAAATCATTGACATTGATGCTAAAATTTGCCTTATTTATAACTCTAAAACTCTTATCATACTCTAAAATCAGATCTCTAGCTTCTACAATGTGGCGCATTTTAGCATATCCTCTAAATTATTATGAGCCTTAATATTTTCTGGTGTTAGTAACGGTTTTTTAAATAAATAGATAGTATTTTGTCTAGAAATTAATAAATATCTATGCTCTGGTCTATAAAAAGACCCAAACGCTACCCTAACTAATGCATCGCCATTATCTAAAATATAAATTCGCTCTAAATGGATAAAATGATCGCTATATTTTATAGTTTTATTAGCAAAATTTGATTTTATATATTCTAATTCTAATCCACTAAACTCAAATTTAAAATCTAAATCTAACTCGTCACTACTACCATAAAAAGCGCAAATTACATCATAAATATCCTTATTTTGTCTAATCCACCTATCTTCATACTTGCTTGAAATCTCTAAAAATCTGTTTTTAAATATCTGTATATTGGCATTTTTAAGATCCATAAAGCAACCAATTGTAAAATCTGTATAATCCCTATCATCGCTTCTTAGCTCAAATGTTCCACCATCTTTTAAAGTACGCTGACACTCCAAGGCAAATTGCGGACTAACTACTCGACGCATTTTGCTCTTACCCCACGGTACTGGAAAATGCAAAAATAGCCTATCTATACTATTTGATTTAAGCAAGCTCATCACCAATCTAGCATCTAAATTTAATAAAACGATATTTTTTAGCCCATTTATTCCAGCTAAATTTTCTACTTGCAAACATGCTGGCTTATAGACTTCTATACCGATTATAAGCGTTTCTGGATTTTCTTTTGCTTGATAAAGCAAGTGCCTACCACTACCAAAGCCAATCTCTACAAAAATCCTCTTATACTCACAGTCTTCAAGTCTATTTAGCAATTCATCGCTATTTATTATATATTTGCTTTCTAAATTTTTAGGCTTCTTAACTGCTGTAGCTTGGCTTATTACATCGCTAGCAAATAGCTGCTTATAAGCCTCCAGCGCTATTTGCACAGCTTCAAGCTTAGCTGGTCTAGTAAGCTTATCGCACTTTATTACATAGCTATTGCCTCTATCTTTTACTACTAGGCAAAACTCGCACCCAAGTGCTTTAGTATATACTAATTTCTCATCATTACTTTTAGCTTCCCAGATAAATTCAACTTCATTAAATTTAACCGGAAGTTCTACATTTTTTAAATTTTTTGCTACAATATTTGGCATTATTTAGTTATCACCACTGCTTTTTGACTATATTTAGACTCTAAGCCATATTCATCAACGGCTTGAATCTTATATGTATATTCTACACCTTTTTGAACCTGAGTATCGCTATAACTTAACCCATCGATATCATAAATGATATCCTCACCATTGCTACTTGTTTTTGTGATTTTATATTTAAGCGCCCTTGAGTCACTACTTTGATTCCAGCTAAGCTCTACTAATGAACCATTAAATCTAGCATAACTAAATACCGGTTCTTTAGGCGCTGGCAAGGTTGAGCCTACTACTGAAGCATTTTGACGAGGGCTTTCTAGACCATCTCTATCTACTACTGTAACTTTATAATGGTAATTTACCCCATTATCATTGATTAAGTCCTCATATTCTGTTGCTGTTGTTGTTGCAACCTTAGTCATTGGAAAGATATCATTTGTTGCTCTATAAATAGCATAATGGTCAAAATCATCATTTGAATTTGGCTCCCACATTAGCATAATTTTTTTAGGCAAATTTACGCTTGCGCTAAGCCCTGTAACCATATTTGGCAAGATTTTAGTCTGTGCATCTACGACCTTACTAGGCGCAGAGATTATACCGTTATGAGTTTTGACCAAGATTCTATATCTATAGCTTTGACCTGGATTTACATCGTTATCAATATATTCGACATTTAATCTGCCATTTATACGGGCAACTTCGTGCCAGTTGTTGCTTGATAAAGCGCTTTTTTCTAATATATATGAAACCACTCGCAAGTCTGGATGTGGGCGCCATAAAACTTTTATCTTATTTGGCAAGCCATATAACGCTTGGATAAATGATACAGACTCGATTAACGGCATAGTAGTAACGCTAATCCTTTCTCCTTCAGCTGATATATTACCTTGATTATCATATGTTCTAAGCTCGTAAATATACTCAGTTGATGGAGCTAAATTGCTATCTACATAGTGAGTAATAAATTTATCTTCAAGCTTGGCAATTGCATTTAGCTGATTATTTGCATTTGGATTTGAGCGATATAGATAAAATCCACTAATATTGCTTTGAGCCATAAGCGGCCACTCAAATGCAATTTCAGTCATATCGCTAATAGTCTTTAATCCACTCATTGTAGGCAGATCTGGATTTATCTGCGTTGTCTTAGTCGTAACGCATCCACTGAGCAATACCCCCAAAGATATCACACAAGACGCTAATATTCTCATCTACTATCTCCTTATTAAATTCCTTACTAATTAGTTCATAAAACTCACTAGGCAAAGGGGCTTTAAATTCCATAATTTGATTACTTTTAGGGTGAATCAATCTCAAAATATAAGCGTGTAAAAAAATTCTGCCTATTTTATCACTATTGCTCTTAAAACCATATAAATCATCACCTAAAATGTGCCTATTAATGCTAGCTAGATGAACACGAATCTGATGTGTACGTCCAGTAAAAAGTTTTGCTGAAATTAAATTTACTCTACGATTTTGGCTTGAAATGATATTAGCAAAGGCTGATTTTGCTGGTTTTCCACTACTTACTACTGCGTTTTTTAGGCGATTTTGAGGATGTCTGCTAATTGGTCTGTCTATAACGCAATTTTCCTTAAGTGGTAAATCACAAAGTGCTAAATAAATTCTTCCCATATCTTTACTACTGAGCTGTTGACTTAGTGCTGTATGTGCTTGATTATTTTTTGCTACAACCATTACCCCGCTAGTACCTTTATCTAGCCTATGTACTATTCCAGCTCTCTCTGTTCCACCTAAACTTGAAAGCGTATAACCCTTTTGCTTTAACCACTCAACAAGAGTGGCCTCTTTTACACTTGGTGCTGGATGAACAGTAACACCAATTGGTTTATTAATAACTAAAATATCACTATCTTCATATAAAATTTCTACATCAAATTCAGCTTTAAATTCACTTTGAATTTGAGTTGTTTGTGGCAAGGTAAAGCTAATTTTATCACCTAAATTTAGATTAAATCCAGCTTTTGTTACTACTTTATCATTTACACTTACATTACCACCTTTAATTAAGCTTAATACTTGATTTCTTGAAATCTTAAGATATAATGCTAATTCTTGGTCTAATCTTGCGCTTTTAGAGGATATAAATTCAGTCAATATTAACCCTTTTTTAGCTAGAATTTTAGCCAATTTTTGCTTAGGTTTAAATTTTGATACTACTAGATAAGAGAATTTTAACACATTTTGACTATGTTCAACCAGCACTTATTTTGCCAATTATATTCCTATCATATAGTCTAATCAACGAAGCAAGTGATATGCTATCAGCTAAAATGGTAGCATATTACATTATTGGATTTGGGGCATTTATGCTATTTTTTCTACTGCCAATTCGCAAACTTGAATGGCTCATTCCATCAATTTATTGGGTTAATATTATCTTGCTACTAAGTGTTGAGTTTGTAGGCGTTAGCAAACTTGGCGCTCAAAGATGGATTGAGATTCCATTTATTAATTTTACTATTCAGCCAAGTGAGATTATGAAGCCAGCTTTTGTATTAATGCTAGCATATTTAATCAAAAAAACTCCACCAGATGAAGAAGGCTACAATTTAAAACAATTCTTAAAGCTTAGTATGTATATCTTACTTCCATTTATTTTGATATTAAAAGAACCAGATTTAGGAACGGCTCTTATGTTATTAATCACTGGCTATGGCGTGTTGTTTATAGTAGGTGTTAATCGCAAAATTTGGATTAGTATCGCACTATTAATTGGTATATCATCGCCAATTTTATATGAAAATCTACACGACTATCAAAAGAAAAGAATAGCCGACTTTATAAGCGAAAAACCAAGCTATCAAGTAAGGCAAAGTATTATAGCAATCGGTAATGGCGGAATAACTGGCAAAAGCATTGATGAGGCCACACAGACTAAATTTAAATTTCTTCCAATTGCTACAAGTGATTTTATATTTGCTTATACTGTTGAGAGATATGGATTTATCGGTGGCGCAGGACTAATTATGCTATATGGCTTTTTAATTATGCATCTTTTGAGCTTAAATTATAAGCTTAAAGATGAGTATTTTATCAAGGCTGCAGTAAGTGCTGTAGCACTTCTAATCTTTATCTATGTAAGCGTAAATATATTTATGACTATAGGTTTTGCGCCAGTAGTAGGGATTCCGTTGCCTTTTTATAGTTATGGTGGAAGTAGTTTTATTACTTTTATGTGTCTATTTGGAATTTTACAAAATCTATTGACCTTTAGATTTGATAAGACCAATAGATTTGTTAAGATTAATTTTTAATCTTTCGTTAGCTCTAAGATCTCTTTTTTAATCTCATCTTTTGTTAAATTTGAAATCTCTTTATAAAATTTTCCATTTCTTTTAAATAGATAAACTGAAGAGCTATGAGCTACACTATAATCCATTGCCGAGCCTTGCAAATTTACAATCTCATATTTAGCATTATAGTTTTTTACCATTCGTTTTAACTCTTTTTCATCCATCTTTAAACAAACCGAATTTTGATAAAAATACTTAGCAAATTCATCACACTCTTTTTCATTATCCCTTTGAAGATCAAGCGTAACAAATAAAATCTTAATCTTATCATTAAGCCCCATTTCATCAATTACTGATGATAAAATAGTAAGAGTTGATGGGCAAATATCAGGACAAAATGTATATCCAAAATATAAAATCTT
>JAFVMP010000202.1 GCA_017506845.1 Campylobacter sp. | reverse complement strand
TAGCTGTTGGCAAGCCAAATTTCTTAACTGCTGATATGGTTAGTGATGGTGCAGTAGTTATTGATGTGGGTATAAATCGCTTAGATAGTGGTAAATTAGTAGGGGATTGTGATTATGAAAATGTAGCTCCAAAGTGTTCTATGATAACTCCAGTTCCAGGTGGAGTAGGGCCTATGACTATAGCGATGCTACTTAGCAATACATTAAAATCAGCTAAAAATAGAAAATTAAAAGGTTAAGCTTTGAGAAAAATTTTATCGAAATTCTATAATTTTTGTAGTAGTTGGACTGGAACAGTAATTATAGTTTTGTTTATAATATTTTTTATCGCTCAAGCATTTGTAATCCCTAGTGGCTCTATGAAAAATACTCTTTTAGTTGGAGATTATCTATTTGTAAAGAAATTTTCTTATGGAATTCCAACGCCACATATCCCTTTTGTAGAAATTCCAGTTTTACCAGATAGCGATGGTGATGGCCATTTAATAGCAAGTGATGGACCAAAGCGTGGTGATATTGTTGTTTTTCGCTATCCAAAAGACCCAAAAATTCATTATGTAAAGCGTAATTTTGCTATTGGAAATGACGAGGTTATATTTGCTCCAAGTGCAATGTATCTACGTCCAAGCGGTGGTGATGATGAGATAAATAGTAAATTTAAAGATGCTGATATTGTAATATTAGGTGGTAAAAGATTTATAAAAGAGCCATATAAGATGGCTGGAATTCACTATGATAATAACACTAATAAGGATAATTATGGTGGATTAGAAGCTGATACATTTACTATTGCTGGTATGGTAGACTTTGCTATGAGTGAGGTAATGATACCAGAGTTGCCTAAAATTTCAGGTTTAAGTTTTAATGCATATTATTTTAAAGTACCGCAAAATGAGTATTTTATGGTAGGGGATAATAGAGAAAATAGCAGTGATAGTAGATTTTGGGGATCAGTTCCTTATAAATATATAGTTGGGACGCCGTGGTTTGTATATTTGAGTTATGATGAAAACTATAAAATCCGTTGGGATCGTATCGGACGCCTGGCAAGTAGTCTAGAAGAGATGGCAAAATAGATAGGTTGGCTAAGTCAATTAACTAAAAGCCAAATTTATATCATTTTATATGATATAATCAGATAATTTTAATTTAAAGTAGGTTTAGATGAATATTTCTAAGATTTATATAGCAAGTGATCACGCTGGATATGAGGCTAAGATGCAAGTTAAGAGTATTTTAGAAAATATGGGCGTATTGGTGATAGATTTAGGAACTGATAATGCTAAAAATAGCGTGGATTATCCTGATTTTGCTGCTTTAGTGGCTAATAGTATTAAAAGTAATGATGAATTTGGTGTGCTAATATGCGGTAGTGGGATTGGTATATCTATAGCAGCTAATCGCTTTTCTCATATACGCTGTGCTTTGGGTCATAATGCTACTATTGCAAGACTATCTAGAGAGCATAATGATGCAAATGTGCTGTGTTTTGGTGCTAGAGTTGTAGGTGATGAGGTGATTAAGGATATGGTTGAAGTATTTTTTACTACTGAATTTAGTGGTGGTAGGCATCAAAAACGAGTTGAAAAATTAGGAGTATGTCAATGTTCTTAGATTGGATTTTTTATACATTTTTTATCTGCTGTAGCCTTTATTTGGTTGTTATGGTGTTTTATTATAAAACCTTACTTAAAAAAGAGCGTGCGATGCGTGATTTTGTTAAAAACAATTTAGATGATACTGAAATAATAATTCGCAAATTGCAAGTTCAGCTTCAAAGAAGCCTTGGAAATATCGATATTTTAACCGATGAATTAAATAAAATTAAAGGTGATGTAAGCAGCTTAAGAGCTAGAAATTCTCAATACAGAATAGAAAACGACAAACTAAGAGCTAGAATTAAAGAGCTTGAAGGTAAGATAGAGGCACTTTTATAGAGTTTAATTGAGTTAATAAAAGGAAAGAATATGAAAATTTTATCACCTAAGCAAAAAGAGTATTTAAGCTCAACTATTAGAAATGTTGCAGATTTTCCAAAAGCAGGGATTTTGTTTAAAGATATTACTACACTTTTAGGCGATGCTAAAGCGTTTGAGTTTTTGATAGAGCATCTTTATGAGCGATATAAAGATATGAATTTAGACTATATTGTCGGCATTGAGAGTCGTGGATTTATCTTTGGAGCAGCACTTGCTAGTAAGCTTGGTGTGGGTTTTGTTCCGGCTAGAAAACCAAATAAGCTTCCATATACTACTATTTCACAAAAATACTCACTAGAGTATGGTACTGATGAGCTGCAAATGCATATTGACGCTTTTGGTAATAAGTCTGGTGCAAATGTATTATTAATAGATGATTTAATCGCAACTGGTGGCACAGCTAAGGCAGCATGTGAGATGATAACAAAGCTTGGTGCAAATTTAATCGAACTTGCTTTTATTATTGATATAAATATTGGTGGGATTAAAGAGCTTGAAGGCTATGGACCTATTTATGTAGTTCTAGGAGATTAGACTATGGAAGAGTTTTTAAAAGGTCTATTATATGAGTATAAAAATTGGGCGTATCTGATTATATTTTTATGGTGCATTGCAGAGGGTGAGCTTGCGCTTATTTTAGGCGGAATTTTTGCTCACGAGGGACACGTGGATTTAGGATTGATTATTTTTATAGCTGGTCTTGGCGGATTTGTAGGAGATCAAATTTACTTTTACATCGGTCGTTATAATAAAAAATATATTCAAAGAAAATTAACAAAGCAGCGTCGTAAATTTGCTGTAGCCCATTTATTATTGCAAAAATTTGGTTGGCCAATAATATTTATTCAACGCTATATGTATGGATTTCGTACTATTATACCGATGAGTATAGGAATTACTAGATATAGTGCAAAAAAATTTGCCTTTATAAATTTAATAAGTGCTTGGGCTTGGGCAGCTATTACTATACTTCTAGCTTGGCATTTTGGGCAGCTTATTTGGGCTGGAATTGATTGGGCAGAGTCTCACTGGTATCTAGCAGTGCCAATTATTGGTGGTTTTTTAGCATCACTATTTTTTGGTTTAAAATATATGGAAAAAAGAATATTAAATGAAAGGAAAAATAGAAGAAATGCTTGTTGAATTAATAGATAAAAAAGTAGCTGATATTGCTGCTGATTATGAGATAATTTTTATTGTGAATAAAGATTTAGGGCATAGGTTTGTAGATGATTTTGCTGAATTTGATTTTTATTCATATAAGGGAGATAAGATTTTAAATCTACCTAGCAAAAGAAAGATATATGTAGGCATTAAAGACCTTAACCCAAATTCGCTTAGAAACGCTAGTGCATCAGCACTAAATGCGATAAAAGAGTTAAATATAACAAGTGCTAAGATTGCTAGTTATAGTGGAGATTGTACAAAGATAAGCTTTCAAGCGATTGATGAGGGATTTTTACTAGCTAATTATAAATTTGATCGCTATAAAAGTGAGAAAAAAGATATTAAAATAGAAAAAATAATAATATCAACCGAGGATTATAATAGTAAAAAAATAGCCATAGATGAGGCGCAAATTGGCATTGATCACGCTCATATAATCGCTGAGGCGACTAATTTTTCAAGAGATATTGTAAATGAAATTCCTGAGATATATACTCCGCAAAAGATGGCTCAAGATGCTAAGAATTTAAGTTTAAGCTATTTAAATATTGAGTGCGTTATTCATGATGAAAATTATCTAAAAAGCCAAAATATGAATGCATTTTTAGCAGTTAATAGAGCATCAGTTCATCCGCCACGCCTAATTCATTTAAAATATACTCCAAAAAATAGTATTAAAAGAATTGTATTTGTAGGTAAAGGACTTACATATGATAGTGGGCGTTGCGATATCTTTTGGCGGACGGTCGGACGTGAGAATGATCTGCTTTTGCTCGTGATGCAGCGTATTGAAGGTGTGGAAGAATTCTTCCTGGGTGGATTCTTTGCCGGCGATGAACTGGACGTCATCCACCAGAAACAGGTCGGCGCTGCGATACTTGCTGCGGAATTCCTG
>JAFVMP010000201.1 GCA_017506845.1 Campylobacter sp. | reverse complement strand
GATGCTCTAGCCCTTGGCGCTACTAGTTTTTATACAAATACAGATAAAAATATCGTTAATGAAAGATTTGATCTGATTATCTCGACAATTCCAACATCATATGATGTTATAGCATATATAGATCTGCTTAAATTTGGCGGAGAGTTAGCTATTGTAGGGTTGCCACCTTATAAAGAAGCACCAAGTGTGAGTATAATCGATCTAGTGCATAAGGCTGGTAAGAAAATTTATGGTTCATTAATTGGGGGAATTGAAGAGACCCAAGAGATGTTGGATTTTTCGCTTGACAATGAGATTTATCCAGAAACTATACTCATTACTCCAAATCAGATTGATGAGGCGTATGAAAAGCTAACAAACGGCTCAGGGCAGTTTAGATATGTGATTGATATGAAGGCAAGTAAATAGAGTGGCGTTTGCGATTTTTGCTATTTCAATGGCGCTAATTTATACTAGGCCGTTTGGGCTTCCAGTGTGGGCTAGTGCGGTTGCAGGCGCCATAGCGGCTATGATGTTTGGCGTGGTGAGCATCTCATCTGCCTTTGGCGTATTAGCAATGGTATGGGATTCTACTTTGGTGCTAGTGGGGCTAATTATAATTGCTATGGCGTTTGAACAGATGGGATTTTTTGACGCTTTGGCTGGTAGAATTATTGGAAAATTTGCTAAAGGTAGTGGTGGAATTTATAGGATTGGAACGCTTAAATTTTTTGCTCTTATGATGGGATTGGGTCTATTTGTAGCTACATTTTTAGCAAATGATGGAGCAATTTTAGTGCTAACTCCTTTAGTTTTTGCACTATTTTCTAATACTAAAAATGAGCTAAGTATAACCACGCCCTTAGTAGCATTTTTATTATTTTTTGGTTTTTTGAGTGATTTTGGTTCTAATGCTTTGATTATCTCAAATTTAACCAATATCATAACTGCAAAGCTTTTTAATCTCTCATTTAAAGAGTATTTTGAGGCGATGGTTTTAGCCCAAATTTTTGCTTTTATTGCTGCGTGTGGGTTGTTTTGGTTGGTGCTAGCTAGGCGACTTCCTGCAGTGCTAGAGTTTAAACTGCCAGCTAGAAAAATTGGGTCTAGGAGATTTTTAGCGTGTCTATTTTTGCTGATTTTGCTGCCTGTTGGGAGTATGATTTTTGAAGAGTTGGAGTTGCCAATTAGCCTATTTATCTTGCTGGTTGCACTAATTTCTATAATGATGCAAGATAGTGGTAAATTTGCACTTTTTAAGCGTGCACCTTTTGGCGTAGTGGTCTTTAGCGTAGGGCTTTTTGTGATGGTTTATGGTGTTGGAATGGCTGGGATTTTGGAGTTTTTGCGTCAAAATATCCAGATGCTTGCTGGGCTTGATAGATTTAGTTCGCTTCTTGGTATCGCACTTGGTTCAAGTATTGGCTCAGCATTAATTAATAACTTGCCAATGGTAATGCTAGGAGATCTTGCGCTTAGGGATTTTGGTGCTGATATGGGGCTGATTTATGCTCATTTACTAGGGTGCAATATCGGTTCAAAGCTTACGCCAATTGGTTCGCTAGCTACGCTTTTATGGCTTGCAAACCTTAAGCTTCGTGGGGTGAAAATATCCCTTTTAGATTATTTTAAATTTGCTTTTATTTTTAGCCTTGGCGTGCTATTTGCAGCAGTTTTAGGCTTGTGGATTGGAGAGAGTTTTGACATTTAGAACGCATTTAGCAATTGGAGCCCTTGGAGCGATGGGCTTTGTGGGCACAGTAGATTTAAGCGGTGTGGCAAATTTAGATAAAACACAAACTGCTTATGTGGTGGGGTTGATTTTATTTGGTTCTGTTTTGCCTGATATTGATGAGCCTAGAAGCTTTATTTCACGCAAATTTCCACTCATTTCGCAGATTACTGCGACATTTTTTAAACATCGTGGACCAACACATTTTTTATTTATTCCGGTGCTGCTTTTTGTAGTGTGGGCGATTTTTGGGCAGATTGCATGGGGAGCGCTAGGATTTGGTATGATTATGCACCATGTCGGGGATATGCTTACACCTAGTGGGATACAGGGATATTTTTATCCATTTAAAAAGCGTTTTGTGGCTCGAATTTTACCTAAGAAAATAGCAGTAAAGACTGGTTCGGCAGTTGAGATGGCTATGGTTTTGCCAGCTATTTTAGCAGTTGATGGACTTTTAGGAGCAAAGATTTTGGGCTTTGATATTGATATTTCACAGATTTTTGAGTTATTAAATCGGATTGATTTAAATTCATTAGGACTAAGTTTGTAATATATAAATTTGGCCATAAAAGGCACTTAATGAGCGTAGGTAAATTTATCATTTTTAGTATAATTTTGATGATTATTTTTAGCGGTTGTGCTACGCCATTTTCTATTGCGATAAAACCTACCCAGTATTCTAATAAATTTATTCAAGCTGATTGTGGTGATTATTTAAAATCTCAGCTTGAGATTGCAAAATCATATGATACAATTTATACTGCTATAAATTCAGCCTCAATTGCTAGAATTTGTCAAGATTTTACACTTAGCAATGAGCTTTTAGATCTAGCTGAGGATAGCTATAAATATGATGTGGATTTAGAAAACATAGCTACTAAGGCGCTTAGGCTAACGGCTGGGATATTATTAAATGAGAGCTTTGCAGATTATGATGGTAATCTATATGAGCGTATTATGGTAAATGTTTATAAAGGGTTAAACTTTATGAGTTTAGGGGATTTTGCAAATGCTAGGGTTGAGTTTAATCGTGCTTTAATTCGTCAAGATAGAGCTAAAGACTACTTTGCTGCTCAGATTGCAGCAGCCAAAGAGGAGCTAGAGAAACAAAGCTAACCAAATCATAGGAATTCCAAATTTGCCAAATTATACTAGGAATTTTAGTTTTAATTATATTTTAATTTTATTTACTCTATTTACATTATTTGCATTTTGATGTAGTTTGACTGCTTCTTTTTTGCTACTATTAGTTTAAAGATTGCCATAGCACTATTTATCAACCCACACGCTTTTTTATCCGTCTTTTGCTAATCAAATAAGCAAAAGCAAAAAAGCCTGTATCAAATTTACTCAAACGGTATAAAGAAATTTTGTATAAGTCATTTTTAAGCTTAAATTAATAAGGGGGGGGTATAATCATAAATAATTTTTTAATAAAAAAGGAAAAATATGAAAAAATATATGGCTTTTGCTCTTTGTGCGTCAGTGTTTTGTGGATGTGCTGGCTCTGTCTTAGGTACTTCAAATTCGCAGATGGATTTTAAACAAGAATTTGCAAATCCAAACTGCCAAAGCACAGACTTCTTACAAAAACAAATGGAGAAAGTAAATAAAAATGATGATCCTATTTTTGTAGCCATTAACGCAGGTAGCATTGCTAGGTCTTGCGGGGATTTTAATAAAAGCAATGAGTTTTTTGACCTTGCTGAGAGTAAATACAAAAATGATGTGGATTTAGAAAGCATAGGCAAAAAAGGAGCAAAGCTTGCAACAAGCTTAGTATTGAGTGATGCTTTTAACGACTATGATGGAAATATGTATGAAAGAATAATGGTAAATACTTATAAAGGATTTAACTTTATGAGTCTTGGAGATTATGAAAATGCTAGGGTTGAGTTTAATAGAGTAGCACTTCGCCAAGAGGTAGCAAAAGAATACTTCAAACAAGAAATAGCAAAAGCAAAAGAAAAACAAGAAAAAGCTAAAAAAGACCCTAACTACACACAAGAAGTCCAAAACGCCTTCAAAGAAATAAAAAGCGAGTATGAGCACCTTTTTGATGGGTATAATGTAGCAAAGGAATTTACAAACCCTTATGCTAGCTACGCTCAAGCCGTTTTTAGTTTTATGGATAAAGACTACGCAAAGGCCATAGATAAATTTAAAGAAATCTCAGCGATAAATAAAAAAGCAGTGCCTTTTGAGAAAAACTTCAGTAAAGCAGCAAATAGCGTAAAAGGTGGTAAAAACTACATTTTCTTAGCATTTGAAGATGGTTTAGGCTCTGAAAAAGATGAGTTTAAGCTAACAATTCCATTGCCAATAAATGGCAAGATAACAGCTACTTCCTTAGCCTTTCCAAAAATAGTCAAAAGAGATGCTAGCCTAAAAAAAATTAGTTTAAATGGAGAACAAAGCTTTGAAATAGCAAATTTTGATGATATTTTTGCTACAGAGTTTAAAATAGAACTTCCTCAAATTATACTAAACAGCGTAATGTCTAGCGTAGCAAAAGGAGTAGCGGCTGGCGCGGTTGCAAATAATACAAGCGGTATTGGTGGTGGCTTAGCTAGTCTAGGGGCTGGAGTCTTGCTATCAGAAATAAATAAAACCGATACTAGAAGTTGGCTAAGTTTACCAAAAACAGCAAGTATCGCTATGGTAGAAAATACGGGCTCATATATTATCAAAGATAGCAATGGCAACGAAATATCAAAAGGCAATATAGAAAAAAATAAAAATGCTCTAATCTGGGTTCGTTCTATAAGTGGTAGTAAACCTTTGGTTGTGGTAATGAAAAAATAATGAAAAAATTTATTATTTTATTATTTAGCTTATTATTTGTAAGTTGTGCTAATAATCAAGATGTGGTTTTACAAGACCGCATCTATGATTCTAGCTTAGTAAGCTTTGAGAGTATCGATATGGATATCGTAAGCGACATTAGAAAAAAGTTTAACGCCCTTGGGCTTTTACAAGCTCAAGTTATCTTAAAAAGTAAATCTGATAAAACCATTTTTTATAAAATTGACTGGCTAGATGATAGTGGATTTGTCCTTAGAAACTCCATAGATGAACACTATCATAGTATCGAGCTTAAAGCCCATAGAGAATTTGTGCTAAATAAAATCGCACAAGACAAAAGGGCAAAAAGTTTTAAAATTTATTTCACTTCAAAAGGATCAAAATGAAAAAATCTTTTTTAGTTTTAACAAGTGTATTTGCCTTGCTTTTATCAGGCTGCGTTGAGCAACCAAGCGTAGGAAATACAAGTGCAGGCAGTAGTGGAGATATGAGTACTATGCAACTAAGTGGCGATGACTTTGAGCTAGCAGCTGAGACTATGATAAATAGTTTGCTTAGTGACCCGGCATTTGCCAATGTACCAGCTGGGGTAAGAAAGGTAGTAGCTATCGGTAGAATTAAAAACGACACTGCTCTTCGCATAGATACAGAGAAGCTAACAGCCAAAATCACAAGGGCGATGAGACAGTCTGGCAAATTTGTGCTAACAACAGCAGTAGCTGCTGGTGGGGCGCTTGATAGTATGAGCAAGGATGTAAGAGAGCTAAGAGATGACGATGAGTTTAATCAAAAAACAATAGCTAAGAAAGGTACTATGGTTGCTCCTGATTTTTCTTTATCTGGAAAGATCCGCCAAGACAATATCCAAGTAGGTGGAAAAACTAGAGTTGAGTACTTCTTTTTACTTCGCTTAACTGACTTAAATAGCGGTCTTGCTTACTGGGAAGATGAAAAAGAGATCAAAAAACTAGGCAGCTCAAAAAGCGTGAGCTGGTAGAAATTTGATTTAAATTTTAGGAATTATAGAATTCTACTTTTGTTTTAAATTTTTCATTTTATAATTCCTAATATCTGCATTTAAAAACTTAAATTTACTTTCAACTAAAGGATACTAAATGAAAAAGATATTGTTATCACTAGCAGTTTGTACAACTCTAGCTTTTGGGACGGGGGATAAAACAGATTTGGAAATCACAGAAGCAGATGTAAAAGAAATAAATCAAATGGCAGTGCCAGAAAAGATAGAAAAACAAGAAAGTATGAGAACTTGGTTTAACAAAATGACAAGAAAGTACAAAAAACCAGATAATAAAATATTCACCGCTAGCGTTGCAGTAAAGGCGCTAGATACCGATCCACAATTTGCTTCGTTTGTTCAAACTGCCTTTGATAGAGCATTTTTGGATGTTAGAGCAAAACAAATTTTAGATAAGGCAAGAGAAGTAGCTGTAAACGAACTTGCTAGTACTTTTAGCACAAATGCTAATGACAAGATAAAAGAAGATGCTTTAAAAGAAAAAGCTAGCGAAGGATTAACGCAACAAAAAGCAGTTGCTAGTGCAGAGCTTAATCATGCAAGAGAACAAATGAGAACAAAACTAAAAAATCAAGGATTAAAATTTGATAGTATAGGAAGCTTTTTAGAAAGCGTATTTAAAGATGTAAGCGATGAAGAAATAAATGCCGCTCTTGCCAAACAAGGTGTTACAAATTTTGCTAATCTTAGTAGAGAAGAGAAAATGAATACTTTTAAGCAAAATTATGCCAAAGAAATATTTAGAAAAGGTAGTGGCGATATTGTGGGCTTAGTGCCTATTCAAACTTATTTGAGAAAAAAAGAAAATAGTGGCGCATACGAGTTGGGTCTTGTAGCAGTCGTATCGCCAAAAACCGTTCAAATAGCAACTGATCTAAGAAAAAAACAACCTACAAGAGTAAAAGGCAAATGCCAAAGCCTAGAAGAGCAAATTCCTATCAATAACCTAGAAAGTGTTTATCAAATCATAGGCCCAAGACTAGCTTATAATGAAAATTGTGAGCCTGTTATTGTCTCTTATGCACAAGGCAATTTTATACCTTCAAATGATGATATAAGAAACCAGTCGCTATCTCAAATGGCTGAGGAACAAGCAGATATGATAGCCGATGCTTATATCACAAACTTCATTTATTCTAGTGTAAATACAGAAGCACATAATAAAAGAGAAGAAGTAGATATGGTTAATGCTGTGCTAAAAGCAAAAGTAACTGTAAATCTAGATGATGGCGAAGCTGTAAATGCTGATGAAGTAGATGGAACGCTAGAAGAAGAGACTATAAGAGAGTCAATAAATTATTTTTCTAGCAGAATTGCTTCTACTTCAAAAGAGACGCTAGTAGGTGTGGAGACTTATGGTACCTGGGATACGCTAGATGAGCCTTATGAGAAATATCCTAGAGTAGTAGGTGTAGTAAAGTATTATTCAACTTCTCAAATCGCCAAAACAAAAGATTTTTATAACGAAGTTTCAAAGGGTATTTCAGCAACACCAGAAAAGACATCTAGCAAGGGCGCTGTTAGTAAAAAAAGCTTTAATAGCAACACAGTAGATGATTTCTAGGATAGAGTATGAAAAAATATCTATTTATATTTGCTTTTTTGGCTTGCGTGCTAAATGCTGAGGTGGTAACTCACACTAGTACTAAAACAGCTACGGGAGAAGGGCATGGCCTTACAAGGGAAGAGGCTATCAATAATGCGATAATTGAAGCTGTCGGTAAAATTAGCGGTGTAAATATAAGCTCAATGAAAAGATCGAGCACCCAAGCGATAA
This sequence comes from Campylobacter sp., assembly GCA_017506845.1. Lineage (GTDB taxonomy): Bacteria > Campylobacterota > Campylobacteria > Campylobacterales > Campylobacteraceae > Campylobacter. The sequence continues at coordinate 2,135 of JAFVMP010000201.1, read as the reverse complement.
GCGATAATAGTGGCTCAAATATCGTAGATGCCTATTCAAATGATATCAGCAAAGCCACAAAAGGCAGAGCTGATAGCTATGAGATTATCAGTGCTAATCAAGATAGCACAGGCAAGTGGGTAGCAGTAGTTGAGATAAAAAACTCAAAAACCACAAAAAGCTATAAAGCCCCAGGTCTAGGTAATAAACAAAGAAGAAGTTTAGCGGTATTTAACGCTAGTTATGGAGATACTAGAGGGCTTGGCGAAAACCTAAAAACTCATATAATCTCAAATTTAACTAAATCAAGAAAATTTAATATCCTAGATAGAGATAATGGCGGATACTATGAGATGGAAAAGGCTTTGATTAAAAGTAGCAATGCTAATAGTGATGAAATATATAAGCTTAAAAATGTGCTTGGTAGCGATTATCTTATGATTTTTGATGTAAAAGCGGCACAAGCTAGAACAAAACAGAGTAATCTAACTGGCCAAAATATCACAAAAGCAGAAGTTGCAGTGGATTATCAAGTGATTTTATTTGCCACTAGGGAAGTAAAATATAGCAATACTCTTACAATGAGTGTAAGCGTAAAAGATGATCTAAAATCAAATGAAGAAGCCTATAAAAAAATTGCTGATAAAATCACAAGCGATATACTAAATGCTATTTATCCATTAAAAATCGCTAGTGTAAATGGCCAAGAAGTGGTATTTACACAAAATTTAAGCGTAGGTGAGCGATTTGAGTGCTTTTCTCAAGGCAAAGCCCTAAAAGATAGCTACACAAAGCAAAGCACAAGCGATATGAGAGTAGAGAGCAAAGCGGGTGAAGTCGAGATAACAAGAGTTACACCAAAGCTAAGCTATGCTAAGATCATAAATGGTCAAATGAAAGAAGGCTACATTTGTCGGCCATTAGGTGGGGACTTAGGCTATAGTCAGGGTCGTGATGCGAACTACCAATTAAATGATGGCGGCGGCGTAAATTTGGGATTTTAAGCTATTTTACAAAACTTTGCGAATTTGAAAAATTGAGTATTAAAGAAATTCGCAAAGTTGGGAATTTGGGAAGTTAATACTTTGCGAATTTACGGAATTGTGCGGAATTTGGCTTTATTTTAAATTTAGCTTATAGAAAATTTTTTGTGTTATACTTTTTAAATGTATTTTTCATTTTATAAACTTTTAGCAAGACGCTTAAAGGGCTCTTTTGATGTTTTCTAGCGTATATTATCATCTCGCCTAAGATGCAACACAGGCCAAAAAGTTCACTAGAGATATTATCGCTACTTAAATTTGAATCATTTTGTGGATTATTTATTAGATTTTTAATGGCAAAATAGCCAAAAATCCCTTCGCTAGCTCGCAAAATCTCAGCGCCTAAGGCTGCAAATAGCTTATACTCTTTTATATCTTTTTTCATCTCTAAAAGCTCATCTTTAAAATATGGAGTATCTAGGGCAAATTCCCACCAAATATCGTTTATATTTCTATTTTGGCTATCAGTGTAGCTTTGTAAAAATCTCCATGGCTTTTCGCCATAGTGAATGATTTTTGGCTCTTTGTAGCTTTGCATAAACTCAGCTCTAGTGCAGTTTAAGCGATGTGGGTTTTCATCCTTGCAGATAGAAAAGCAAAAGCTAATTGATGAAAAATTATAAGCAATTGGTAGTTTAAGTAGTTTATCGCTTGGAATTAGTGCGTTTAATAGGTCTTGATCGGCAGCTTTTATATATGTGCATTTTTGTGCTAAGGATTGGCATTTTTGTTCTATTTGGTTTTGCTTGTAGGCTTTGGTATTGATAAGTAAAAAGCCAGCATTAAAATAGTCATTTGTAAATTTATGCGTGATGATTTGGCTATTTTGTTTATACTTTATTTTGCGTTTTTTACTGCCTGGGTCATTAACTGCAGCTAAAATATTATCCTCTAAATCAATAGCAAAAAGCTCTCTAATATCAAATAAACACAGCATATCAGCATCTAGATACAAGCATCTATCTATGCTAGGGTCTAGGTAGGATTCAAGCTTTAATCTATAATATGTTAAAAAATTACTATGGGCTGCTCCAGAGATTGGAAAGTTAGAAAACTCTTTATCATCTATTATATGGGTTAGAATTTGGCATGGATATATTTGGTTAAGCTCGT
>JAFVMP010000200.1 GCA_017506845.1 Campylobacter sp. | reverse complement strand
CGCTTAAATAAATATAAAATCCATCACCAATATAATGCAGATATCGTAATTCAAATGAGCTTTTATTTTCCTTATCAAAGCGTAGATTATTACTAAAAATGCTTTGGATAAATGAACCACTAGACAGCTTATAATATGTAGTTAAATCAATAATTCCATTATATTTAACAATAGCTGGATTGTCATCTTCATTATCAGGTAGCCTAAGCCAAAGCCGTGGAGTTAAACTTAACTTACCAAAATCCAACTCAAACGAGCTATAGATACGATTCCACGAGCGAGATTCTAGCTCGCCTTTGCCATTTGAATCATGTAAAAATCCAAGGCGAATATGATTAAAATTATAAAAATCAACTGGTATTTGAGTATAAATTTCTGGTTGATAATTATTTTCATAAAATGGAGAAGAATCAGCATAAATATCCCACCATGAAAGCTGAGTATAAGCAAAATAGTAATCCTCATTAAGTCCGATTATATCACTAGCTATGAGTTTTTTAAGACTGATAGAAAACTCACTGGTAATATCTTTATGAGTGCCTTTGTAGCTTGAATATGAAATAGGTAAAAAGTAGTTATTTTGATGTGCTGTAATTCCCCAAAATAGTTCATTTTCTTGTGAATTTTGATTATTTTTATTGATTTTAGATTTTGAATTTGATTGCTTATTAGTTTGAGGAGTTAAATTTATCTTAGGGCTTAAAATTAGCTCAGATTTTAAACTCTGCTCTAAATTAGATACTGATTGCAAAGATAAATCACTAGATTTTTTAAGCGACTTTTGAGCTGAGAGTTTGTAATATTTTAAAGCCTGTTTAAAATTGCTAGATTTTTCAAATTCTACTGCTTTTTGATAAAGCTCTATAGCGCTAAATTTAGCTACTAACTCATCACTACACTCGCTAGTTTCGCCTCTAAATTCATCAGCAAAACCACTAATAAATCCGCCATAAAATAAAAAAATGCTAAATATTAGCTTCTTCATAATCGGCTTTAGTGTTTATATTAAAAAACTGCTTCAGATTTCCAAATTCAATACTCTCGCACTCGCAAATTTTTGCTAAATTTGCTAGTCGCAAATCTTTGCTTTTTATCATTTGTCTTGCTATATTGGCCACGCTTGGAGAGTAAAATCCGCATAAATAATGTATAAATTCACCATCGCTTGCTAGAGTAATTTGACTTTTTTGTTTTGATAGCTTTTTAATAGTATCAATCTCTACAAATGGAGTATCTGCTGCTATTATAAAGACTGGATCATTATAATATTTATCTAAATTTGCAATTACATAAATTGGAGCAAATTCGCTAAATTCATCTATTAAAAGTGGCAATTTTGGATTAAATTTTTCCTGTTTGCTTGCAACCTTTACATTATCAAAATGCTTACTTAAACGCTCAAATAAAAAATGCGTGATACTAGGCGCCCCGCAAAACTCTAGCAAAGTCTTATCAGTACCCATTCTAGAGCTTTTGCCACCAGCTAGTATCAACGCATTTTGCATTAGATATCTCTTGGATCTACGATTTTACCAGCAATTGCACTTGCTGCTGCGACAGCTGAATTTGCTAGATAAACTTCACTTGTACGATCGCCCATTCTACCTACAAAGTTACGGTTTGTTGTGCTAATACATCTCTCACCAGCGCCTAAAATTCCCATATATCCACCAAGACACGCACCACAAGTTGGATTACTTACTACTGCACCAGCTTCTACAAATATATCCATTAAGCCCTCTTTTTGTGCTTGCAAAGCGATTTTTTGAGTAGCTGGAGTGATGATAAGCCTTGTATGTTTAGCTACTCTTTTGCCTTTTAAAATTTGAGCAGCAATTCTTAAATCGCTTAATCTGCCATTAGTACAACTTCCAATAAATGCTTGATCGATCTTAATATCATCTTTTACAGCTTGGCTCACGCTTTTACCATTGCTTGGAAGATATGGATATGCAATTACTGGTTCAAGTTTGCTAACATCGATTGTGATTATTTGGTCATAGTTTGCACCTTCATCGCTATAATGAAGTTTTGGCTCGCTTCTTAAATTTACTTTACTTAAAAACTCTTTAGTGATATCATCGACTGCGATTATGCCGCTTTTGCCACCTGCTTCAATAGCCATATTACAAAGACTAAATCTACTATCCATATCTAGATACGCCATAGCATCACCAGTAAACTCAAGCGCCTTATATAAAGCCCCATCTACTCCAATCATTCTAATAACTTCTAAGATTAGATCTTTACCATAGATGTGATCGCCTGGTTTGCCTACAAATTCAACTTTTATCGTTGGTGGTACTTTAAACCAGTTTTTACCTGTTATCATTGCATATGCTAAATCTGTACTTCCCATACCAGTACTAAATGCGCCAATAGCACCATGCGTACAGGTATGAGAGTCAGCTCCAATGATAACATCGCCTGGAACTACTAGACCTTTTTCAGGCATTAGCGCATGTTCGATACCCATATCTTTTTCATCAAAGAAATTTGGTAAATCATGCTCATAAGCAAAATCTCTGCTTATTTTAGCTTGATTGGCACTCATTATATCTTTTGCTGGGATATAGTGATCCATCACAATAGCAAAACCATTTGGATTGGCTAGTTTTTTAGCTCCGCTTTCTTTAAAAGCTTTGATAGAAATTGGTGTAGTAATATCATTACCAATTACCATATCAATGCTGCTCTCTACGATTTGACCAGCGCTTACTTTTTTGCCTACATGTTCGCTAAAAATTTTCTCAGTTATTGTCTGCTTCATACACTTCCTTTTTAACCAAATTTGGGCTACATTGTAGCAAAATTTTGGTATAATCGTGCTTATGAAATACAAAATTTTAACCCAAATATCAGAGTTCTTGTCTAAATTTCGCAAAATTTCATCTATTAAAAGAGTTGGCGATTTAATGATTGCTATTAGATTTGATGGCGATTATGAGCTTATTTTTGATTTAAATAAATCAAATTCAGCTATTTATAAAAGTAATCAAATTCAGATTAAAGAATACAAAGCGCCATTTGATATTTTACTTAAAAAGCGTTTTAATTCAGCTAAAATTTTAAGTATTAAGACGCTTAAAAATAATAGAATTTTAGCTATAAATGTATCCTTTACTGGTTCATATAAGGAGCTTATTAGCACTTTATATCTTGAATTTACTGGACGATTTACCAATGCTATAATCTGCGATGAAAATAGCATAATTTTAGAAGCTTTGCACCACTTTGAAAATAGCAATCGTAGCATAAAAGTAGGTAGAGTTTTAACTCCACTTGGCGAATTTGAAATAAAAGAAAAACCTTGTGAGATTATAAAAGATTTTGATAAATATTTTCAAGATGAATTTGCTAAAATTTCTTTAAAAAATCTAGAGCAAATTAAAGCAAACAAAATAGCAAATATAGATAAAAAGATTGAGGTTTTAAACTCAAATTTAAATATACTTCAAACTAGCGATGAACTTGAAAATATGGCAAATGAGCTAAACCAAAAAGCAAATTTAATAATTGCTAATTTGCATAATTTAAATGATTATGATAGAGATTTAAAGCTTATGGATTATAGTGGCAATATTATTCAAATTGCCATTGATTCTTCACCAAAAATTGCTGCAAATGAGATGTTTAAAACTAGTAAAAAGCTGCGTCAAAAGGCTGCAAATATAGAGATACAAAAAGAGAATTTAATCACTAAATTAGAATTTTTAAATTCATTAAAAAATGCCATAAATGCTAGCAATGATGCTAATGAGATAGAGATTTTATCCCCTAAAAAGCAAGCACAAAAAAGCGAGGCTAAATTTAACGATTTGGTAGAGAATTTCTATATAAATGGATATAAAATAAGCCTTGGTAAGAGCCAAAAAGGAAATGAGTTTTTACTAAAAAATGCCAAAAAAGATGATTTTTGGTTTCATTTAAAAGATAGGGCTAGCACACATGTTATTGTTAAATCTAATAAGCTAAATTTAAGCGAGGAAATTAT
>JAFVMP010000199.1 GCA_017506845.1 Campylobacter sp. | reverse complement strand
TTGATAAGTTTAAACAGCTTGACTTTACTAGTAGAATTGGTAATCCAAAAGGTGAAGTAGAGATTGTTATTAATCTTTTAGGTGATGAAGTAACTAAGATGTTAAAAGGCAATCTAGATCAAGCAAATGACTTACAAAGTAGAGCCGATCAATTAAAAAGCTTTGTAGCAAATTTAAATGAAGGTGCAAAATCTCTAGGCGAAATAGAGGTAAATGTAAATATACTAAGCCAAAGTATCAATGAGATAAGTCAAAGCATTAGCGAACAAACAGTAGCTATCAATCAGATAAATGAAGCTGTAGTAAATGTAGATTCTCTAACTAGACAAAATACTTAAATTGCTCAAGATAGCGATAAGATAGCCAATGAAGTTGATATGATTGCTAGTGCAATAGTTCAAGAGGCTAAGAAGAAGAAATTTAGTAATTGTTTGTTTAATATCTAATTTAGTAATACCATCTCTTCCATAATCATTTTAATCATTGTGGTTTGAAAATCGATCTGCTCTTGTATTATTTTAATCATTTCTATGTCTGATTTCTCTTGAGCTTCTGCTAGCTTTATTTTGAGATATCCAATCATCGCTTTGTGAATCTCCAACTCTACAACTAAATCCCCCTCTGCTTCTTCTAACATATCGACTAATTTCTCCATCATCAAATATAACATCGCTTGTTCCTTGTAAGTTTGTTTTTGATTATATTAAAATTTATTTAATATACTTTGCAGTTTTTACCTAAGTCTTTTAAATGAGCTATCAATTTTTTAAATGCTAAAAATCCGTTTTTAGCATTTGGGTTTTATTGCTTTTTTAATAATTAATGCTCAATAATTTAATATATTTATCCAACTAAAAGCATTTTTACTTCATTTTTGAATTCATCGCTTACGCTAAATTCGGTAGTAAATAGCATTACTTGATTTTTATTTTCATCTACTACTCTTAAAAGCAAGCTCTTCTTCTCTCCAGCTTTAGCATTATGCCTATAAGCGAGTTGATAAATTTCATTTATTTTACTTTTATTTAAATGGCTTAATTCTAAATCAATCTCTAATTTACCTACCAATGATACTGCTTGCTGAGTAGTTTGTATAGAGTCTTGTTGGGATTTTTTTCTAGGTGCGTTTCTTAGGGCTATATCTCCATTTTTAGCCTCATCAATATCAATTATTTGATTTATAATCATTTTTGAGTTTGCATCTCGTGGAGGAGTGATTTTAAGAGCGTATAATCTATTAGTATCGCCAATCTGACTAGCTTGAGTACACGCTACATCAAAAGCAAACATATCGGCATTTGAGCTTTTATCAGCTACGTTAATAACTGCCATTTTATTGCCTGATTTTGTATCTTTAATGCTTATATTATTAATTTTAGCAATTATTAGATGTTCGCCATTTTTAGCACTTTTTAGCACATCTAAGATAGTAGAGTGCTTAATAGAGTTAAAATACTCTTTATTTTGTTCTAACTCTTCAGCTGTAATTTTGTTTGATTTTAGAGTAATTTTTGTATTTTGTGCCTCTTCTAAAGTGTATATTTCATTTACTTTTAGCCGAATTTGCTGATCATCTTTATTTAATACCATCTTAAATACAAGTGGTTTTTCTAGTTCATCTTTTGAAAGTGTTTCGATTTTTTGCATTTGAGCAAATACTGTTGCTTCTATACTTCCGTGCATATCAAGTATAGTGATTATACCCATTTTATTGCCTGATTTGGTTAGTTTGACTGATATATCTTCTACCTTACCAATTACTACTATCTCGCTATTATCTTCTATGCTATCAAATTCAGATGAATTTGTATGTGGTATCTTTGATATATTAGACTTAAACTCATCAAGAGGATGGCCGCTAATATATACACCCAAATACTCCTGTTCAAATCCTAAAAGCTCACGCTGACTAAATTCATCTTGAGCGATATTTAAATTTAGTCTTATCTCGTTCATACTTTCATCATCACCAAATAAAGAGAATTCTGCCTCTTTTTTGATATCGCTACTTTTTTTAGATTGTTCAGTGAGATACTCAATATTTTGCACTAAAGTTTTTCTGTTATAGCCAAATTCATCTAAAGCACCAGATTTTATAAGCGATTCATATACGCGTTTATTTACCAAAGTACAATCGCTCTTAGATACTAAATCCTCTAAAGTATCTATCCCTTCTTGCCTAATGGCTATAATCTCTTCAATTGCTGAACCGCCTACACCCTTTATGGCACCAAGACCATAAATAATAGCATCTTTACCATCTTTGCTAATAACGCTAAATTCGCTTTTGCTCTTACTTACACTAGGTGGCAAAAGCTCTATATCAAGGCGACGAATCTCTTCAATATATTTAGTTATCTTATCAGCATTATTCTCTTCACTGCTTAAAAGTGCGGCCATAAATTCAGCTGGATAATATGTCTTTAAATATGCTGTTTGAAATGTAATAAGCGCATAAGCTGCAGAGTGAGATTTATTAAATCCATACTCTGCGAATTTCATAATCAATTCAAAAAGAGCATCAGCTTTAGTAGTATCAAAGCCGTTTTTTGCTGCACCTTCAAGATACTCAGTCTTTAATCTAAGCATCTCATCTTCTTTTTTCTTACTCATTGCTCTACGAACTAAATCAGCTCCACCAAGGCTAAATCCACCTACAGTTTGCACTACTTGCATAACTTGTTCTTGATAAACTATAACCCCATATGTAGGTTCTAAAATTGGACGCAATGCCTCAAATGCATACTCTACACTCTTTTTGCCATGTTTGATATCTATAAAATCATCTACCATACCTGAGTTAAGCGGCCCTGGACGATATAAAGCAATCATCGCAATAACATCTTCAAAGCAGTCTGGCTTTAATTTTGCAGCTAGTTTTTGCATACCACTTGATTCTATTTGGAATATGCCAAGAGTATTACCGCTTTGTATAGTTTCATATGTTTTTGGATCGTTAAAGTCAATTCTCTCCCACAAAATATCCTTACCAAACCTGGCTTTAACTAGCTTTATAGCATTATCAATTACTGTTAGAGTCTTAAGTCCTAAAAAGTCAAATTTAATAAGATCTACATCTTCAAGATAATCTTTAGTATATTGAGTTACATAGTGGCCATCTTCGGCGTTGCTTTGTTTCCATAGCGGTGCTTTTTTCCATAGTTCTTCATTGCTAATTACTATACCAGCAGCGTGCATACCTGGATTTCTATTTAATCCTTCAAGCTCACAAGCATACTTCCACACGCTTCTTGCTAGTTCATTACTCTCTATTAATTCTCCAATTTTTGGCTCTTTTTCAAAAGCTCCTGGTTCAAACTCACCCTTTTTATTGATATGACCTTGTAGTGCAATACCTAATTCATCAGGGATTAATTTTGCCATCGCATCAGCATCAGAATATGGCATTCCCATAACTCTAGCTACATCTCTAATAACACCCTTAGCAAGTAATTTACCAAATGTTGCTACTTGAGCCACATTATATTGACCATACTTTTGTATAACATAATCAATTACTTCACCTCTACGATTTTGACAAAAATCCACATCAATATCAGGCATACTTATACGCTCTGGGTTTAAAAACCTCTCAAATAGCAAGTTATAAGGTATAGGATCAAGATCAGTAATGCGAAGTGCATAGGCTACCAAGCTACCAGCAGCTGAGCCACGACCTGGACCTACTGGAATTCCACGTTTTTTAGCTTCATTGATAAAATCAGCAACGATAAGCATATATCCTGGAAACTTCATATTTTTGATAGTTTTAATCTCTAAATCTAGCCTATCCTTATAAATTTGATGCTTGCTAGGATCGATAAATTCTAAACGCTTCTTTAGCCCCTCTTTGCACTCATACTCAAATAAAGCACTATCATTATCTAGATCATACTCCATAGTTGGATTTGGCAAGGCTAACTCTCTAGCCTTAGCATATTCTTGAGTAAATTTGAAATTTGGCGGAGTTGCATCTCCTAACTTTATCTCTAGATTACACTTTTGGACTATCTCTTGAGTATTGGTTATAACCTCTGGAATATCAGCAAAAATCTCACTCATCTGCTCAGGAGATTTAGCATAAAATTCGCTTAATACCTGCTCTCTTACACTCTCATCAAAATTTTTATTTGCAGATATATAGACAAATATCTTTTGAGCTATAGCGCTATCTTTAGTGGTATAGTGAGCATCATTTGTAGCTATTAATTTAATACCAGTCTCTTTAGATAACCTAATAATATCATTATCTATGCGTTGCTGATCAAATATCCCATGACGCATAATCTCAAGATAAAAATCATCACCAAAAATATCCTTATATTCTAGTGCTGCAGCCTTTGCTGCTTCATAACCACCTGCGCCTCTTTTTAAATTTCTCTCACTTAAATTTAGATGAAAATTCACCTCTCCAGCTAAACAAGCCGAACTACAAACCAAACCTTCACTATGCTCTTTTAAGAGCTTTTTATTTATCCTTGGATAGTAATAATAGCCCTTTATATAACTCATTGAGCTTAGATACATTAAATTTTGGTAGCCTATCTCATTTTTAGCAAATAGACATAGATGAAATCTATATCTACTCTCTTTAGAGCTTATATCATCACTATTATGAATATAAGCCTCAAGACCTATAATTGGCTTTATCCCCTCAGCTCTCATCCCTTTATAAAACTCAATTGCCCCAAACATATTGCCATGATCAGTAATAGCACAAGATTTTATATTCATCTCTTTTAGTCTTTTAGCTAATGTTTTAATCTTATTAGCTCCATCTAAAAGTGAATACTCAGTATGTAAATGCAGATGGGTAAAATCCAAACTCATATATAAATCCTAAATTAATTTTTATTTGATACTACGCTATCTATGCTTTTAAAGATAAAACTGCTATTTCGTTCTATGGTATTAAATTTATCAACAAGTTTATCTATATTTTGTCTATTTTCATCTCTTAAAACTTTAATTATCAACTCTAAAGCCTCTTTGATTTTAGCAGTTTGTTCTGGGCTGAATTTAGCAAAATTACTCTCATAATCATGCAATAACTCATCTATATGTGCTTCTTGCTCTGGAGTAAATTTTAGCTCATTTAATGCGTTATTATAAGCTGTGGTTTTGGCTAAAATAAGATCAATTTTGGTTAAAATTCCAATAGTTTTATTTTGCGTTAATTCTGAGACTTTAGCTGTAGTAGCTGCGTCGGTACTAAAATTTTCTAGAGCCTCTTTTAATTTATCTGTGTTATCTAAAGCGGTTTGGGCCACTTGATTTATCATATCAGTTGAGCGGTTTAATTCATCAGCGTCTTGACTTAGCATTGTTACGGTACTTTCAATATCAGCAGTAGCCCTAGTTGTATTTTCTGCTAGTTTTCTAACTTCATCAGCAACAACTGCAAATCCTCTACCATGCTCACCAGCACGAGCTGCTTCTATAGCGGCATTTAGAGCAAGAAGATTAGTTTGGTCAGCTATATCTTTAATTAAATTTACTACACTACTAATATCAGTTGCTCTTTGATATATGCTTTGAGTAGTTTGGTTAGTATTTGATGTTATTATATGAAAATTTGAACTTAGCTCTTCGACTTTGCTTATGCTCTGGGCGGCAATAGCAGTAGTTTGCTGGCTAGAATTTACTACCTTAGCTAAATCACTTACACTTGCGATTAGATCTCTTTGAACGCTATCCATTCCATTTGTGCCATTGCCAAGTTCGGTAAATTTTTGGCTTAAAATTCCTCTGATTTTTCCTTTTTGCCCCTCTAAAACCCCGTTTACACCTTCGCTTAGTGATTCAGCATTTGTCTTAAAAATACCCTTAAACCCCTGTGTGTAGATATTTCTATATTCTTGGTTATGGCGTGCAGCCTCTATGCTGCTTTGAGTCTCTCTTTGCAAGGCTTCTACTTGGTCTAGTAGATCATTTATACACTGAGCAATTTTAACTAGTCTAGAGTCATTATCGATATTAGTAATTCTTGCTTCTAGCTTGCCTTTTGCAGCACCATAAACGACTTTTAGAATTTCATCATATACAATATCATCAAATTTATTCTTTTTGCTAAATATCCCCATTTTTCATCCTTTTGTTCTTTGGAGTTCATTGACAAAGCGGTCATATGTGGTATTATTACTAGCTAGTAGTTCAGTAATATATTTTTGGCTAGCTTGTATACCGCCAGTTTTTTCTAATTCTCTCATCTTTTGATATATTGGGATTATTTTCTCTACAGCTTTTGGGTTTGCTTTGCGACGAACTGAGTAGTAGCCTATTATATTACCATTTTCATCAAGAGAACTTGTAATATTGGCAAAAACCCAGTAATATCCACCATCGAAGGTTATATTTTTTACAAAGGCAAAAACCTCTTCTTTTCTTTGAATTCTGTCCCAAAGTAGTTTAAATACATATTTTGGCATATCTGGATGGCGAACTATATTATGACTTTTACCTATTAAATCTGAGTTTTTAGCATTTACAATCTCTAAAAAATAGCTATTTGCATAGGTTATACGACCTTTTAAATCTGTCTTAGTTGTGATAAACGCCTCATCACTTATCTCTTTTTGCTGATTATTTAGTAGATTAGTAGTCATTTTGCTCTCCCGCAATTTTCTAAACTACAAATTTTATAAAAAAATATATTAAATTCTAATATATTTAGTGTAAAATAGCGCTTTTTAGTTTAGATTATATTATATTACTGTAATAATAATTTACAAAATAAATACTTATTAAAATATTTACTTTAAATACTTTTGATTTATTTTATTATTATTTTCTTGATATGTTTTAGAAGATAAAGCAATCCATATAAACAAAAAATTAAAATCCCTCTAAAAGGATAAAATATAACTCTTTAATTTGCGTATCGTTTAAGTGAGCAGTTGAAGCAGTAGAAAGAAATTTGATCACGCTATCATAGTTTAATGGATTTTTGCCTATGCATTCAGGATGGGCAAGTAAAAATGCTCTACCAAGTCCGACTTGTTCATTAAGCTTGCCATCGCAGATAAAACAACTAGTATCAATATGTAATCGTCCCTCAAATTTTAAAATCATTGCATAGGATTCAAGTACGACTCTAATAGGATTTTGGCGGTGAAATTTCTTAGCACACATTTCAAGTATTTCAAAATAAAACTCATCACTCTCTTGTACATCGCGTAAATGATCAGCCATTAGCCGCATAAAATTTTGCCAAACTAAAAGCCGTTCACGCTCAATTAACCAGCTAAATCCTAGATGCATAGTCGAGCGAAGATGCGGCAAAAAGCTTTTACTTTCAACTAATTCAAAATCAAGTTTAAATCCTTGAGTGATAATAGGGTGACGAGCGCCATAAAACCTATAACATTTGATCTGTTTGTGCGGTGAGAGAATTGTGACAATACAGTCTTCATCTCTTACTTTTTGAACCTTTAAGATATAGCCCTGCATGGGTCAAAAAATTGTTCAATCTGCTCTCTCATCTGCTCTGGGGAGTGTATTTGATTAACGCTAGATCTAAATTCGCTAGCCCCATTAAGACCTTTGGAGTATTCGTGTAAATGCTTGCGAAAAATCCCTATAGCATGATTACCATAAGTATTAAGCATTAGTTCAAAATGTTCTTTAATTACTTGTCTTTTTTCATCTGGATTTATACTTTGATTTTCTTTAATCTCTTTAAATATCCATGGAGAACCAATACTAGCTCTGCCAATCATCAGTCCATCACAACCAGTAATTTTTAATACATTTTGATAGTTATCTAGATTAATGTCGCCATTAGCAATAACTGGAATTGTTGTATTTGATTTTATTTTAGCGATGGCTTCATAATCAACTGGTGCGCTATATCCGCCAGCTCTAGTTCGTCCATGCACACAGATAAAATCAGCCCCAGCGTTAGCTAAATCTTGAGCTATTAGGTGTGCCATTTTGGTGTTAAATCCTAGACGAATTTTAACCGAAGTATAGCGTTTATTTGATCTATTTTTAATCGTTTCAATGATATTACATAGCAATTTAGGTTCATTTAATAAGGCTGAACCGGCATTTTGTTTTATTACCTTTGGCACTGGACAACCACAGTTTAAATCAATCCCATCAATCCCATCAAATTCATTTAAAATCTCTACTGCTCTAGCGATTACGCCTGTGTCGCTACCTGCTAGCTGAACTATATATGGCGTTTCTAATGGAGATTTTTCTAGCATTGCTAAGGTCTTATCATGTTCATATACAAGAGCATTTGAGCTAATCATTTCACTAACTGTACAATCGCAGCCAAAACGCTTAGCTAGGCTGCGAAGTGGTAGATCAGAAAAGCCCGCTAAAGGGGCTAAAAATAACGGTTTTGAGCTAAAATCAATCATTAATAAAATAGATCCGCTCTAGCGATTTTACCATGATCTCTTAAAAAGAGTAAGGTCTCAATACGCTCAAATTTAGCATTATCGCTCATTATCGCTTCTCTAAGCTTTTCTATCATTTGGAAGTCATAAAGTAGATATAAATATGCTTCAAATGCAGCCCCTTCATCATTTCTAAGATGCTCAAACATAGATATAAGCAGATCTGGCTCAACTTTTGTTTTAAGAATTTTAGCAATTTTAATATATTCATCTGAGGTAAATTTAACTTTATTAATAATTCCAAACATATCATTTGTACTGATTTCAAATTTGTCTTTAGAGTATCTATTTACCAGTGTTAATACATCGTTATTTGTGTAGATTGGATTGAATTTAGATAGTTCTAAAAACGAACCATTTTCTACGAGTGCATTTGAAGCAAAAGCTCTTAATTCTTCGTTTGCATCATTGCTAGATAAGATGGTAATAGCGTATTTATAGTCAGCTTGAATTTTGTTTTTTTCATTTTGGATATAGAGTGGATTAGTTTTTAAAAGCTTAAATCTTTTTAACTCACATACTTTTCCAGTTTTTACATCATTGCAAAGCTCATAGGCGGCTCTTAAATCATCGTTATGAAGAACTGGTTTGCCTAAATTTAGCCATGGAGAAAGAGATTTTGTAACCTCACTTGAAGCTGCAAAAAGATCGGTTTTAAAATCTTTATTTGACTCTAGTCCAAGGTAAATTTCCTTAGCTAAAACATTATAAATTTGAGCATCGCTTCTCATTGCTCTACCTTCTAGGTAGATTTTAAACCCATAGTAGCTCATATGCAAAAGTGCTAAAATCGCAAAGATACAAAGTGGCACCACAAGCCATGTAGCTACTGGTAATTCAAGTGTATAGCTAAGAATATTTATAGCATAATTTTGGTCAGCAAATGAAAAAGTGACCAGCCAAACAAGCCCAATATAGATAACAGAATATAAGAAAAATCGTCTAGTTTTCATCTTTTACCCTTATTTTATTATTGTTTTTTCAGCAATTTCACGACACGTAATGCAGTAGCGTGCGTGTGGTTTTACTTTTAGGCGTTCTATATCAATATCATCTTCGCACATATCGCAAATACCATAAATTCCAGATTCAATTTTTTTTAATGATTGATCAATTTCACGCAACTCTTGTTGTTGTTTAGCTGAGATTGAGTGTTCTAGTTCTTCATCTGCGCTAATACTAGCAAAGTCAAGCTCATCAGTAGCACCACTTTGTCTAAGTCCATCAATCTCGCTAGCTGCATCATTGATATTTCTTTGAATTTGCTCTTTTCTATCTAAAAGCAACTCTTTAAAATACTCTAGTTGGCTTGTTGTCATATAACTCCTTTTTATTTATGATAGGGGTGGTTTGCATTAATGCAAAGAGCGCGAAAAATCTGCTCATATAGTACGAGTTTAGCAATTTTATGCGCAAAAGTTAGCCGTGATAAACTAACTAACTTATCCATCTCTCCCCGTAAATTATCACCTAAACCATAAGCCCCGCCTATAAAAAATGAAATTTGATTTCTATCTTTAAGAAGCTTTGCAAACTCAAAGCTATCAAGCATTTCACCACGCTCATCAAGGCCGATACAAAAACCATTTAAGCAAGGTTTATAAGCCTCTTCATAGGCTCTATGCGATGCGGCTTGGCCTTGTGTTTGAGCCTTAGCAATTTGGGGGCTAAATTTATTAATCTCTTTAATGCTAGCCCATTTGCTACTCATCTTGATATAATCTTTTATATCTTTATCATCATCAAGCTTTTGAAGGCAATGGACTAAAATTTGCACTAAATAGCCTCATTAATTGGGCTATAAAAATTATCATTTTTCATAAAAAATCTTATCATATCACTAAGATATTTTTTATGCTCATCTCTTGGGACTATAGCATCTATTAATCCATGTTCGAGTAAGAACTCAGCTCTTTGAAAACCTTCTGGCAAGCTTGCTTTAATAGTTTGTTCAATAACTCTTTGACCTGCAAAACCTATTAAAGCCTTTGGTTCAGCAATGATTAAATCACCTAGCCAAGCAAATGAGGCTGAAACTCCACCCATCGTAGGGTCAGTAAGAACTGAGATATATGGCAATCTATTATCACTTAAAAGTTTTAAAGCAGCACTTGTCTTACTCATCTGCATAAGGCTAAAAGTACTCTCTTGCATTCTAGCGCCTCCACTTGCGCTTACTATAATAAGTGGATTTCTCTTTTCTATTGCTCTGCGAACTGCACGAGTTATCTTTTCACCTTCAACTGAGCTTAGGCTACCACCCATAAAGCTAAAATCAAAAACCACTAGCTGAATAGGTTGGCCATCAATTGTTGCTTCTCCTGAGATTACTGAGCTAGTTTTGCCATTTTTACTTTGACCTTCTTCAATTCTTTTTTTATATGACTTTTTATCGACAAAATTTAATGGATCAATTGGGCGTAAATTTGCATCAAATTCAACAAAACTTCCAACATCGCTAATTAATTCTATTCTTTTTTGAGCGCTAAGTCTCATATGATATCCACATTTTGGACAGACATTATAACATGCTTCAACCTCTTTAAAATACATCAAAGAGCTACAACTGCTGCACTTTACCCAGTGACTTGGAGCTTCACTTGGGTGAGATTGTTTTTTGCGTATTTTTGAAAAAAAATCACCTAGCATTTTTTTCCTTTAATAAAAAATTGGGCGATTATATCAAATTTTTCTTTAAATTCATATTTTTATTACTTTTAAATTTATTTTATAGATTGTTTTATCTGTGTTTAATTATAGTTAAATTTACATAGATACAATTTCGCAATTCATAAAAATTATTAAGGAGATTTAGTATGATAGTTACTAATAAAGCACCACAACTAAGTGGCGTAGCAGTTCTAGGCAATGGTCAAATTGAAGAAAATTTTGATCTATATAAAAACATTGGACCAAAAGGTGCAGTAGTATTTTTCTATCCAAAAGATTTTACATTTGTTTGCCCAAGCGAAATCATCGCTTTTGACAAAAGATATCAAGAATTTAAAGATAGAGGCATTGAAGTTATCGGCGTTAGCACAGATAATGAATACTGCCACTTTGCATGGAGAGAAACAGATATTAAACAAGGCGGTATCGGTAGAGTACAATTCCCTCTAGTAGCTGACCTTAAAAAAGAGTGGGCAAGAGGATTTGATGTACTATTTGATGAAGCAGTAGCTCTAAGAGGTAGCTTCCTACTAGATAAAGATGGTACAGTTCGCCACGCAGTAATCAATGATTTACCACTTGGTAGAAATATTGATGAAATGGTAAGAATGGTTGATACAATGCTATTTACAAATGAGCACGGTGAAGTTTGCCCAGCTGGCTGGAACAAAGGTGATAAAGGTATGAAGCCTACAACTGAAGGTGTAGCAAGCTACCTATCAACTGATGGTGACAAACTATAATTTTACCTTTTAATTAATTTGGCTGCGACTCGCAAGGGTCGTAGCCTTTTTTTATGCCTGATTTTTATTTACAATCAAATTTTTATAATTTAAATGTTTAAAGCCCTTTAAATAGAGTTTAACTATCTAAAAGGCTTAAAAATTATCCATGTGTTCTTTGGAATTCCTTCATAAATTCACATAGTGTTTGTACGCTTTGTTGTGTTACAGCATTATATATAGAAGCTCTTAAACCACCTAAGATTCTATGGCCTTTTAATCCTATCATTCCATTTTGTTCAGCTAATTTAACAAAAGCTCCATCAAGTTCAGCACTTGGAGTAGCAAAACTAACATTCATCAAACTTCTTGAACCAGGTTTTGCAAATGCTTTGTAAAAATCTGAATTGTCTATAAGCTCATATAAAGCAGCTGCTTTTTGCTCATTTATAGCATTGATGGCGCTTAAACCACCTTGTTCTTTGATCCAATCAAGAACTAAATCAAACATATAAATTCCAAATGTTGGAGGTGTATTAGCTAATGAATTAGCCTCTATTTGCGTTGTATAACGAAGCGGAGTAGGAACGCTATCTTTAACTCTTGTAGCTAAATCTTTTTTAACTATAACAATAGTTATACCAGCTGGACCAGCATTTTTTTGCGCTCCACCATAAAACAGACCGATATTATGTGCTTTAAAATCAATTTCACGACTTAAAAGATCAGAACTACTATCTACTACTAGTGGGCATTTTGGGCTTGGAAGGGTTGAGTATTGAGTTCCATATATTGTATTATTAGAACAGATATATCCATAATCTGCATTATCACTAAATTCTACCTTAGGAATATGGTCAAACTTCACATCCTCGCTACTAGCAACAACCTTATAATTGATATTTTGGATTTTTGCTTCTTTAATTGCTTTTTGCGTCCAAACTCCAGTATTTGCATACTCAGCTACGCCGCCAGCATAGATATTTAATGGAATTTGGGCAAATTGTAAAGTTGCTCCACCTTGTAAAAATAAAACTGCATAATCATCGCCAATATTATAAAATTCACGAACCTTAGCAATTGCATTATTATGCAACTCTTCAAATACCTTGCCACGATGGCTAACCTCCATAATACTAAAGCCAAGACCATGATAATCAGTAAATTCAGCCTGTGCGCGCTCTAACACTGCTAATGGAATCGCACTTGGACCAGCACTAAAATTTAAAACTCTACTCATTTTATCCCCTTATTTTATTATTGCTTGTTTGCATAAATCTTGTGAACTAATAGTAATCTCATCTCCACTTTTTAACTCAGCTAATGAGATAATTTGTGAATCTTTTATAATATGTGCCATATTTTTTGTTACCTTATAAAAGTACTCTTGTCTTTTAAAAACTAACTCAAATTTATCAATTTTTGATTGAGCTAAATTAAATTTTTTGTGTAAAAAGTTATCTAAATTTGACTTAAAACTATCTAAAGTAAGAGTAGCTAAGTTGATTTTTTGTTCTATTGCTTTAGATTTTATCTG
>JAFVMP010000198.1 GCA_017506845.1 Campylobacter sp. | reverse complement strand
CTATGTATTACATAAAATATCTGTCATAAAAGTATAAGTATAGTTGAGCAATTAAAGAAAGTTAAAGAAAATTAGGGTATAATTAGCAATTTTAATCAAATTTAAAAGGTATATAGTGTTTGAACTTATTGGCGAATCGCTAAAATCAGCTGTAAATAAACTTAAATTTGTCGATGATGAAAAGGCATTAAAAAATGCGCTTGAGACGCTGAAAAAGTCGCTGTTAAAGGCTGATGTTTATCACAAGGTGACAAAAGAACTTGTAAGTCTTGTAGAAGCTGATATGAAAAAGGGCACTATAGGCCAAAAGCAGTTTTTAGATAGTATAAAAACTAATTTAACGAATATTTTAACCGCTCCAAATGATGGTAATAAAGGTAGCGGATTTGTGTTTGCTTCAAACCCTCCAACAGTTGTGTTAATGGCCGGCTTACAAGGTGGCGGTAAAACCACAACAACTATAAAATTAGCAAGCTACCTAAAAGCACGCAAAAAACGTGTTTTAGTAGCTGCAGCCGACTTGCAGCGTTTAGCAGCAGTGGAACAACTTAGACAGCTTTGTAGCGCAAATGAGATTGAGCTTTTTAGTATCGATGGTGAAAATAATCCAGTAAATGTAGCTAAGGAAGCATTAAAAAAAGCAAAAGATGGTCTTTATGATGTACTTTTAGTTGATACTGCTGGTCGCTTGGCAATAGATGAAGCATTAATGAGTGAATTAAAAGAGGTAAAATCTGTATTAAATCCAGATGAGATATTCTATGTCGCTGATGCGATGAGTGGGCAAGATGGCGTACGCACTGCTACTAGTTTTAATGAGGCTCTTGGTATTACTGGAGTAATTTTAAGTAAATTTGATGCTGATACAAAAGGCGGTGTAGCTATAGGTATAGCGCATCAAGTTGGAATTCCGCTTAGATTTGTCGGTGTGGGTGAAAAAGTGGCCGATCTTGAGAGTTTTATCCCTGATAGAATTGTGGGTAGAATTTTAGGAGAGGGCGATTTGGCGACTTTAGCTGAGAAAGCTTCTACAATCATAGATGAAAAAGAGGCTAAAAAATTAAATAAAAAGATTAAAAAGGGCGAGTTTAATTTTAATGATTTTATAGCTCAGCTTGAGAGTGTTAAAAAGCTTGGAAGCATGAAGGGGATCTTAGGAATGATTCCTGGTATGAGTTCTATGGCAAATCAGTTAAAAGATATTGATCTAGACAATTCAGAACAGATTAAACATATAAAAGCGATGATAAGCTCAATGACTCCAAAAGAAAGAGAGAATCCAGATCTATTAAATAATGCTAGAAAGCGTAGAATTGCTGCTGGTGCTGGACTTGATCAAATGACTGTAAATAGATTTTTAAAGCAGTTTAGTAGTGCTGCAAAGTTGGCTAAAAAATTCTCTAATAAAGATAGTATGAAAGGCTTTGCAAATATGTTGGCAAACGCTAACCGCCCTAAATAAGTTAGGGTTTATTTATGGCTATGAATTTAGCTATAACTAAGCCTTATAAAAAATATTTTAGGAGAAAAAGATGGCAACAGTAGTTAGATTAACAAGAATGGGACGTAAAAAAAGACCATTTTATCGTATCGTAGTAACTGATAGTAGAAAAAGACGTGATAGTGGTTGGATTGAAAGTATTGGTTATTACAATCCAATGGTAGAGCCAGAAGTAGTTAAATTTGATGCTGAGAGATTAGCATATTGGAAAAGTGTTGGCGCTAAACTAAGCGATAGAGTCGCTCAAATTACAAAATAATGGTTGAAGATTTTTTAAAAGAGTATGCTAAACTTATAAGTGATTCACCTGATATTATCCGCACAGAGCGGATAAATTTAGGTGAGAACTTCGATGAGATTATTATCTATGCTAGTAGGGCCGATACTGGAAAATTAATCGGTAAAGATGGCAAAATGATAAATGCTATCAAAACAGTAGTTATAGGCTATAAAGCTAAAGATCCAACTTCATATAGAATTACGGTAAAAGCTATTGAAGAGTGATTTAGTAGAGGTTTGCATACTTGGTAAAACCGTAGGATTAAAGGGAGCTTTAAAGCTTCATAACCGTAGTGATTTTATAGAGCAGTATAAAAAAGGCGCTAAATTTTATGATAAGTTTGGTAATCTTTTATCCATTAAGAGCTATGAACCTTCTAATTCGCTTGTAATATTTGATGGATTTGAGAGTATTGAAGCAGCAAAAGAGCTTGTAAATCGAGTTTTATACCGTACTGTAGAAGATACTAAAAAGAGTTGTAAACTTAAAAAAGATGAGTATTTTTATTTTGATATCATAGGTTCTATGGTTTATGAGGGCGAGATTTTGCTTGGTAAAATTGACGATATTTTAGAAGTTGGGGCTGGATTTTTATTTGATATTAAGACTAGCACAGAACTTATTAGCAAAGGACTTGCAAAGCAGTTTTATATACCATATCAAGATAATTTTATTATTAAGATTGATATTAACAGCAAAAGAGTAAATGTAAAAAACTCTATGGATATATTGCTTAATTCTTAGCTTATGAAATTTAACTTTATAACCTTATTTCCAAATTTAGTTACGCCATATTTTAGCGACTCTATACTTGGCAGAGCTCAGACAAGTGGACTAATAGAGATCAATTGTATAAACCCACGAGATTTTACTCAAAATAAACATAAAAAAGTTGATGAGTATATGGTTGGTGGTGGGGCTGGACTTTTGATGAGTGCGCAACCACTTTGTGATGCGATTGATAGTATAGGGCAGACGCATGTAATTTATCTCACTCCAGCCGGTAAAAAATTTAATCAAAATGACGCTAAGAGACTTGCGAAGCTAGAAAATATTAGTTTTATTTGTGGTAGATACGAGGGTATAGATGAACGTGTTATCGAGAGTAGAGTAAATGAGGTTTTTTGCATAGGGGATTTTATTTTAACTGGTGGTGAACTTGCTGCTATGAGTCTTTGTGATGCTATTAGCCGCAATATTGCCGGGGTTTTAGGTAATGCAAATTCATTAGATATTGAGAGTTTTGAAGATGGAATTTTAGAGGCTCCAAGCTTTACAAAGCCAAATATTTTTAATGGCTCACCTGTGCCTTCAGCTTTTTTAAAGGGTAATCATAGTATAATCAACGCTTTAAAAAATCATATGGCGCTTTGCAAAACTCGGTTTTTTCGCCCTGATTTGTATCAAACTCTTAAATCGCCAAACTTTAAGGAAAAAAGAT
Organism: Campylobacter sp.; assembly: GCA_017506845.1. Taxonomy (GTDB): domain Bacteria; phylum Campylobacterota; class Campylobacteria; order Campylobacterales; family Campylobacteraceae; genus Campylobacter. The sequence goes on along the minus strand of JAFVMP010000198.1, from coordinate 123 downwards.
GAGAAATAAATATATTGAAGCATTTGAAAATGCTCAAATCGCGACTAAGTCTGTGCCTGACTTTCGTGCTGGTGATACTTTGAGAATTGCTATCCACATCAAAGAAGGCGACAAAAGCAGAAT
>JAFVMP010000197.1 GCA_017506845.1 Campylobacter sp. | reverse complement strand
CGCTGGTGATTTAGATTTTACGATCACTTTTTTGCGTTCTTTTCTGACCAATTGATTAATGGTTGGCACAATCTTTCCTTTCAACTAAATTTATTAAAAAATGCCTATTTTACTCAAATTTTACTTAATTTAAGATGAAATTTGGTATAGATCTGCTTTTTATACCAAATCCCGTATTTCGCTATTATCTATAAATGGAGCAAATGCTAAAATTTTCTTCCCGCCATTAATTTTTATATACAAATCGCCTTTTCCTAATAAATTTTGAGCGCCAACTTCATCCATAATAACCTTAGATTGAGGCGATGATATCGTTTTTAGAGCGATTCTAGTTGGAATATTAGCTCTTAAATTTTGGCTTAATATCTCAGAATTTGGAGTTTGAGTTGCTAGTATTAAAAAAATTCCGCTAGCTCTACCTTTTTGTGCGATTCTAATTATTAAATCTTCTATATTTTTATTGCTAGCAAATAGATCTGCCACCTCATCAATAACTACGACAACATTTGACAACGGCTCTTTTAGTTGATTATTTTTTGCTACTTTATTACTATCTAATATCTTATATCTTCTCTCCATTTCATCTACGAGCTTTTTCATTAAATCATATACTTCATCGCTATTTTTAATAACTTTTTTACCGCAAATAACGCTTATATTGACTTTATTTTCATAAATTCCAAATTCCGCCCCATTTTTTGGGTCTATTAGTATAAATTCTACATTTGAATTTAATTTTGCAATTGATATAATCAAATTTCTCATCAATACCGACTTACCGCTTCCTGTAGTTCCAGCAATAAAAATATGCGGACACTGCTCCAAATCAAAAAATATCGGATCATTTTTCATATCTCTACCGCAATACGCCCCAATCTCAAATTTTTGATTATATTTCATCAAATCAGCCTTAAAGGACTCTCCATTTAATATTTGCCAATCTTTTTGTAATTTTGGCAAATATATATAAAATGTCATCGCTTCGCCAATCACCTCATCAAATAACGCTGGCCCAGCAAGGCCAAATCGCATTTGAAAAGAGTCGATATCTTTTGAGAGCTTTTTATAATCATCAGTATTTTTTAGCCGAATTTTATAGGCTATATGGCGAATAGAATCTTCTTTATCAATAATCTCAACATTAATACTATTTTCCTTGCAATATTTTAAAATATCCTCTTCATCAACTCGGTCATCAGACTTGGCTGAAATATCGTAGTTAGTAGCGCTATTTAGATTAAATTCATCTATTAGGTACTGATAAAAGTTATCTGTAGTTTTATATGTATTATAAATTTCTAATAATCCCCTATGAATATATTTATGTAAAGCCATATCAAAATTTGAATCATCTGAAAAATCGATATTTTCATCCTTATGTCTAAAAGCAAACATAGCCCTTAACATAGTCTCATAATTTTTATTTCCCTTACCTAAAATCTGTTCATAATTATACTCTTTTTCATTTCTTGCATCACCATCATATGTAATAGTATTGCTCCAGATATTATGATCGAGCGGATAGTAAGACAATCTAAAGCTTTTATTAATCGCTAAACGTAAAATATAATACTTTGGTAAATTTGGTATTTTTAAACCATTTTTTATCACAGTATTGATAAAATTCTCTTCGCCTGTTTTTGTAAAAAATTTACTCGCCATCACTATCTCCTATTATATTTTCAATACTGCTTTTTACTATCCTTGCGCTTTTTCTACTTGTATCATTTTCTATTTTATAAAATTGTGCTATTTTGTCTTTGGCAATCTCATATTCATTAGCGCCAAATTCGCTATCTGTAGGCAATACTATAACCTGATTTGAAGCATTAAAATAATAATTTTGGATAATACTTTTTCTATTTAAATTATCGATTCTTGCTAATGGAGTATCAATAATAAGTGGCAAATTTCTATCGCTTAGTTCTGATAAAGCCCAAAATATGCTAATTGCTGCTATTTGTTTTTGGCCAGCACTTTGATTTGCTACTGGAATAATTTCATTTTTAATATCTTTTAGATATATATTAAAATCTTTAATTTCAACGCTAGCAACATTATCATCTGGAAGAAGTTTTTGATAATTCTCATAAACTTTATCTTTTAAACAACTTGCCACTCTCTCAATTCTCTTATCTTTATATTGCAAAATAATTCTCTCTAATTCTTGTGCCATCTTAAATTGATCGCTAATTCTATGGTCTTGGCCGATTTTTTCATCTAGATATTTAATTTTCATCTCAAGATTATTTTGCAATACTTGTTTTTCTCTTAGCTCATTTTTATTATCTTCAATCTCTTTAGTTTTTTTAGAGAGTTCGGCTTGGAGTTTCTCTATCTCATCTGCAACCTTATCAATTATTTTTTTAGTTTCATTATCTACTAAATATTGATTAAGTAACTCATTATACTCTTTGAATTTTTGCTCGGAATTTTTATGTTTTACAATCGCATTGCTTAGCAAATTTAACTCTGAATTTAGGCCATTATAAAGAGTTTTTAGTATATTTAAATTTCCAATTCCTCTATAAGTTTTATTTTCATCGCTATTTTGTGTAAATTTCTTAAATGCCTCATTTAGCTTAAGCGCCAAAGATGAAGTATCTCTGTCGATTTGATACTCTTTAAATAAATATTCAGCACTAAAAGCACAAAGCTCCTTTAACATTTCTGGATCTAAATTTGAGCCAATCTGTGAATTTTCCAAATCAGAAAAAAAATCAGAAAAAAAATCATCTAATTTTAAAAATAAAATCTCTCCACCATAATTTTTAATAGAATCTTTAAAGCTATTAATATTCTCTTCTTCTTTGTTTTTTAAATTCAAATATCTCTCTTGTTCTCTTCCACTACTTATGATATGATTATCTCTAACATCATTCTTGTTTCGTAGTTCATTTTCTATCCACTCTTTATCTGTACTCAAATTTTTAATTTGATCGTCTAAATATTTGATACACTCATTACACGCCCCTAGATCGCCCTTTTTGGTATAAAGTTCAGCTTTTTCGTTTGAGTATTCTTTAAGTCCATTTTGCAACTGCTCTTTAGTGGTTTTAATCTGCTTAATTAACTTATCTAAAATCGTGATATTTAGCATATCTTGTATCTTTTCTTTTAGCTCTCTTTCCATATCTTCAGCTAACTCACCAATCATTTCACCATTAAATATAAAAAACTCAATAAACTTAGTAGGAAAAATAGATTCTAACTTATCAGTAGCCTCACAATCTTCAAATTCATTGCCATCAAATTTAACTATTAATCTCTCCTCTAAATTTGGAAATCTTTTCCAATACCTTTTGATAGTTATCTCTTTATTATCTTTTTGCAATACCAATTCTACATAGAATTCATTTTTACCCTCTTCTACTGCCGTTTTATTTAACACTCCACCCCATTTAGTCTCCAAATTATCTACAGATGTACCAAGTAGTAATTGTTTACTATGAAATTTACCTCTTCCTTTTTCTATACCATTTAAAATAGGTGCTGGAACTTTACTAGAATCATTTAATAATCCTGAACCTAAAAATAACAACTTTAAGCTTGAGATAAAGCTGGTTTTACCAAAACCGTTTCTACCATAGATTAAATATAACGGCTTTGAATCATTCTTTTGAAATTCGATAGTTTGTTCTCCATAATATGCAAACATATTGCAAATTGTAATCTTTTTATAAAAAATCATCTATTTTCCTTTAGCTTTTCTGTTGCATTATCTAAATGTTTTTTGATAATATTTAATAAATCATTATCTCTAGCACCCATATTTTGCAAACTAGTAGCTTCTTTAATTATTGATTTTGTCATATTGGCCAAATTTGTATCTATAGCATCTATTAAATCCTCATCTGGCAACTTGCTATCTTCTAAATCAATATCTATGTTTTGCATCCTACCATACTCCTTTGCGATTTTAATTAATGAATTTTGTGAATCAAACTCTTTATTCCACTCTTTTGCTATTAACAATAATTGCTCATCGCTAATTAATTCACTTCCACCTTGTGCCTTAAACTCCATTTCGGTTTTTAAAAGTAAATTTAATATCTCTTTTCTAGCCATGCTTGTAAATGGTCCTTTTTGATATCTGCCATCTCTTTTAAAATCACTTCTTAAATTATGATTATCTCTTGCATCTTTGATAAAATTTCTAAAGTCATTAAGTCCTTGCATAGCTATCTGTCCATTTTTTATAAAACCTTGCATAGATTTATCTTCATTTACCAAAGTACATATCCAGCATCCAAAACGACTACCGCCGCAACTATTTTGATTTTTATCGATTATAAATTGACACTCATCCCCGCTAGCTTGCATATAAAGCTCAAATAATCTATTATGACTTTTATTCCAAGGAGCTGGATTATTTATAGCTAGATAATTCCAAACCATATCAGTATCCCACTCTACTATAGGCGAAAATATCAAAACATTTGGATAATCATCATGTTTGCTTAAGCCATCTTCGCTTAGATTTCGCTTTTCAATACTTCTTTTTCGATTTATACTTTCACTTTTTCGCACACCCAAAGTCATTATTGCACTACCATGTTTATCAGTAATTTGCCTTACTATATCTTTCATTGGCTTGATTTTTAGGCGTTCAGTACACCATCTAAAAGTTCTAGTTGGACTTGGATAACCCTTGCCAATAAGATTAATCCAAAACTCATCGCTAGCTTTAGGCTTAGCAATAATTATTTCAAATGGCAAATTTCGATTCTTAGCATCTTTATTAATTATTTCTACGATTTCATATAGATACTCCTTTATATTTGGAGCTTCAACCATTGTATCAGATAATATTGCATATGTGGGATTTAATCTATCTTTTGGTAATTTTATCATCATCTCATATATGAGTTGTAAAACACACGTAGAATCCTTGCCGCCACTAAATGTTATAATCCATGCTCTTTTATAACGAGAATAAATATCTAAAATTTTATCTCTAGTTTGATTTAAATGTACGATAAATTTATCACTACTACTAACAAATGAAACCCCACTATCTTTAGCATTTAATAAATTTCCATCGTAATATTTTACATTTGATAAATTTATCTCATTAGCTAATTTTTTAGCATTATTAGAGCTGGTGCAACATAAAATATATTCATTATAATGATTATTGGATATAAAATTTAGAATTTGACTTTTAGTAGTTAGATTAATTGAATTTGCAATATGAGAAGCTAAATATGTTTGTCTTGGTCTAATATCTATAATAATAGAGTTATTGCCATCGCATAATAACTTTGAAGTAGCCCTGCTACCCCCCCCCAGCTACTGTTAGACCGGTAGTTGAATTTAATAGATTATTTTTTCCCATATTAATCCAAATTTATTTATATTAGGACTGGTAATTATATAACAAACAAACTTATAAGAAAATTTAGATTTAAAATATTTAGATATATTTAACTCAAACAGTAAAAACAAACTGTTTGAGTTAATTTTAGGTTAATTTAATTAATTATTATATTTAATTTTAACTTTTTTATCTTGATAAAGACCAGTACCAACTGGAATCATACGACCTAAGATAACATTCTCTTTTAGATCTTCAAGATAGTCAAATTTAGCTGCTATACTAGCTTCTGTTAGAACTTTTGTAGTCTCTTGGAATGAAGCAGCAGAGATAACGCTATCACTACCAATAGCTGCCCTAGTAACACCTAAAAGCACTGGTTCAGCAATTGCTGGTTCGCCACCCATTTTAATGATTTTCTCATTTTCTTCACGGAATTTACGACGGCTAACCATATCGCCTACGATGAAATTCGTATCGCCGCTATCTACGATTTTAATCTGTCTTAGCATTTGAGATACGATAATTTCGATATGCTTATCACTAATAGCAACGCCTTGGGAGCGATAAACTTGCTGAATTTCACTAATTAGATATCCATGAAGCGCCTTCTCTCCAAGGATTCTTAGCACATCGTGGCTACTGACTAAACCATCAGTTAATTTCTCGCCAGCATGAACAAACTCGCCATCACGGACTTGAATTTGTCTTGATTTATCGATTAGATACTCAGCCGTTGTGCCATCTTCGGCTACTATTACTACTCTTTCTTTAGAGCGTAAAGGCTTTTCAAATCTAATAACGCCATCGATTTCAGCAATTATTGCTGTATTTTTAGGACGACGAGCTTCAAATAATTCAGATACCCTAGGAAGACCTCCGGTAATATCTTTTGATTTTGCTACAGCTTTTGGTGTTTTAGCTATAGTATCAGCTCTTTGAACTGTAGCACCATCTTTAACAAATATCGCAGTTTTTGGCTCTAGTTGATAGCGAATTAATTTGCCATTATCAGTAGTAATAACAATTGTAGGCTTAACTCCACTTGGCAAGTATTCATTAATAACTAATCTACTCTCACCTGTAGCTTCATCATATTGCTCAGTTACACTATATCCTGGTTCAATATCTTCATATGCTACCACACCAGCCTCTTCAGCGATTACTGGATTTGAGTATGGATCCCACTCAGCTATAACTAGTTTAGAGTCAGCTTGCGGTTTAGCTAAGATATCAGTAGCTACTACATCAGAGCTATCATCAAATTCAATTATACTATTGCGTGGGATATAATGACGCACTGCCTCTCTATCTTCTTCATCAGCAACTACGACAAACAAGCCTTTTTCTGTTACTATATCGCCTTTTTTAATCTCTCTAATTCTCTCTAGATAATCACCTTTTAAGATATAGTATTTTAGCACACCATGCGCACTAGCTACAATCTCTTGAGTTACTGGATCGCCATCAGCTACCTTAACTTCACTTGCAAATGGAATACGATTTGGGATATTCCATCCATCTTTGATCATCTCTACGATACTTTCATTCTCTTTTACTTCATCACCTTTTGAGTAAGGAATATAGAATTTACCATCTATTTTACCGCTTACACCAGCTAGCTCGTTTGGTTTGGCTAGGTCGTGCTTTCTTAAGACATATTTAACTTCGTCTTTTTTGCCTTTTACGATAATATTTACATCCTCATGAGCTATCTCAATATCGATAACACCATCAAATGGAGCTTTTATTTTAGGCTCTACAAGCAAGATAGCAGCATTACGTCTATTAATTACAATAGACTTGCCATTATTCTCATAAGTTTTTAGATTATAATATCTAATAAAGCCCTCTTTTTGTGCTACGATTTGTCTATCTTGTTGTTCAGTAGATGCCGTACCACCAATATGGAAGGTTCTTAATGTTAGCTGAGTTCCTGGCTCACCGATTGATTGAGCTGAGATAATACCTACAGCCTCACCTGGCTTAACTAATTTACCCTCACCAAGGTTAATACCATAACACTTCGCACATACGCCTTTTGGTGCTTTACATGTGATTGGAGTTCTAATACTAATTGATTTTATACCAGCTTCGATAATTACTCTAGCCTTAGCTTCATCGATTAATGTGCCTTCTGTGTATAAAATTTCATTAGTAATAGGATCGATAACATCATCGCTTAATACCCTACCTAAAACTCTCTCTTCTAAACTCTCAATTAACTCACCACTCTCAGTGATTTCAGTGATTTCAACACCTTCGTGAGTGCCACAATCATCCATTGTGATTTTAACATTTTGAGCAACATCAATTAATTTTCTTGTTAGATATCCAGCATTTGCTGTCTTAAGCGCAGTATCAGCTAGACCTTTTCTAGCACCGTGAGTTGAGATAAAGTACTCAAGAACATTTAGCCCCTCACGGAAATTTGAAGTAATTGGAGTCTCAATAATACTACCATCAGGTTTAGCCATTAGACCCCTCATACCAGCAAGCTGTCTAATCTGAGCCGCACTACCCCTAGCACCACTATCTGCCATCATATAGATAGAGTTAAATCCACTCTTATCATTTTTGATAAGCTTCATCATATCGCTTGCTACTTTGTTATTTGTATCTGTCCAGATATCAACAATTTTATTATATCTTTCAGAATCAGTTAGCAAGCCTGAGCCGTATTGATTTTGAATTTCGCGAACTTTTTTCTTAGCTTCATCTACATATGAATATTTACTTTCAGATATGATGATATCAGCTATTGAGATACTTACACCAGCTTTTGTAGCATATCTAAAGCCTAAATTTTTAAGCTTATCTAAAAATCCAGCAGTTGATTCTAAACCACCATTTTTATAGACATAATCAACTAAATTTGCTATATCTTTTTTCTTCATTACCTTGTTCCACATACTTTCTGGAACTGAATTTTCGCCAAGGTCAGGTAGAATTGATTTAATAATCAACCTTCCAGCTGTTGTAAATACAGTTCTACCATCAACCATTGTCTTAATCTTAGCATGAAGATCAAGGAAATGAGTCTCAACAGCAATCATTACTTCATCAACACTAGCAAAAATTTTATTTGAACCAATTACATCTACTTTTTCAAGGCTTAGATAATATATACCAAGAACCATATCTTGTGATGGAACTGTAACAGCCTTACCACTTGCAGGAAGCAAGATATTCATAGAGCTAAGCATTAAAATTTTACACTCAGCAATAGCCTCTTGAGATAGTGGCACATGCACAGCCATTTGGTCGCCGTCAAAGTCAGCGTTAAAAGCTGAACAAACAAGTGGATGAAGCTGAATAGCCTTACCTTCTATTAGCACAGGATGGAATGCTTGAATAGACATTTTATGTAGAGTTGGCGCCCTATTTAGTAGCACTGGATGATCAGCAACAACCTCTTCAAGGCACTCCCAAACTTCATTTGTCTTATCTTCTATCATCTTTTTAGCTAATTTAACATTTGTCGCATAGCCTTTTTCTTCAAGACGAGCTAAAAGATGTGGTTTAAATAGCTCTAAAGCCATCTTCTTAGGCAAGCCACACTGATCCATTCTAAGTCTAGGGCCAACTACGATAACGCTACGACCTGAGAAGTCAACTCTTTTACCAAGTAGGTTTTGTCTAAAGCGTCCTTGCTTACCTTTAATAATTTCGCTTAGGGATTTTAGAGGGCGTTTATTTGCTCCTTTTACAGCATTTGCACGTCTACCATTATCAAATAGAGCATCAACTGATTCTTGCAGCATTCTCTTTTCATTGCGGATAATAATCTCAGGAGCATCAAGTTCCATAAGGCGTTTTAGCCTTGCATTACGATTGATAACTCTTCTATATAGATCATTTACATCACTAACTGCGAATTTACCACCATCTAAGCTTACTAATGGGCGAAGATCTGGCGGAAGCACAGGTAAATTTGTAATCATCATCCACTCAGGGCGATTACCTGAATTTAAGAAACTTTCAACTACTTTTAATCTTTTTACAATACTTTTTTTCTTAGCTTCGCTATTTGTGCTTCCAATCTCTATTTTTAACTGCTCTAAAATACTAACAAGATCTAAATTTTTAAGCATATCACGGATTACTTCACCGCCCATTCTAGCACTAAATCCACTATCAGCAAATCTTTGTTCTAAAAGTATATATTGTTCTTCATTTAAGACATCATATAGCTCTACTTTTTTGCTATTTTCGTTATCATAGTATGCTTCACCTGGATTTTCTACTATATATGCTTCATAGTATAATACACGTTCTAAGTCTTTCATTTTAAT